>NZ_LFCV01000114.1 GCF_001037465.1 Xenorhabdus khoisanae | reverse complement strand
TTCACTTTATGCCTTGTCATGTTGGATTTGGATATTATGACATATTAGTATGATTCTGCTATACATCAAAATGAGTGTTGCAAAAACGGGGAAGACCATAGATTTGTTTCGCCACCCGAAGGTGATCCTGCAGGCGATGGATCATGTAATAACAAGAAAGATATTAATAATTTCATCAGACACGGTCAAACTTTTGCCTTATGTTATTAACTCGGCGGCAATTTATATCTGACATACTGTGTGAATGAAAACAGATGCACACAAGTTCACGTCTGAGCAACAAGCGTTGCTGAAGCAGCAAGCTATCCGCTCTCATTGGGGTAGACCCAACAGTCGTGTCACTAGCCGCCATTTAGTGAATCGGGTTCTGAACTGTATTCATACCTATTCTAGGGCTTAACGGATAATCGCCCGTTAAGCCCTAGAATTCAAATATCTTTACTGTGTCGATGAGGGATCAGGAAACGCATCTGAGTAATGTTGCATGATCATGCATGTTGCCGGATTGATGGGCATTGCTTTGCCGTCATTGAGTCGCCGTCTGACCGAATTGGTCTGGATTCCGCCCGTCAACGCGGACGGATTGGCGAACGACCTTTTGCCATTACTGGCGAGAAACTAGATGCCATCATTGCTGCACTGAATAGAGGGATGTCAAAAGCGGCAGTTTGCCGCAATTTCGGCGTCAAACGAACCACCCTGATTGAAACCTGACGCGCGTCGGTTGTCCTGCATCATTGAATTTGAAAGTGAAGTCTTACTCACCGACCGAACAGAGGAGCGCCTGCGTGCCGAAATCCGTGCACGCTTTGGCTTCAGGGAGGCAACCGTCGCCGATGCCTGACCGAATAGCCGTACTGGAAACGTTGCGCGAACGATTACGCTGTAAAGAAATTTAGGTTGTTGGAGTTCGGAAGTGGCATCAATGATCGAGGGAGTGCTCCATCATTGCACCGAGATAGAAGTTGAACGACAGTACGTTGATTCGCACAGTCAGAGCACAGTGGCTTTTGCTTTCTACCTATTACTTGGTTGCCAGTTATTGTCCCGCCTCAAAGCTATTCACTCACAGAAATTATATCAACCGGAGAGCAGTAAAGCTGACTCCTATGCCAACTTGCAACAAATTTTGACTAAACCCATCGATTGGGGATCAGTACGGTAGCAATATGACCAAATGGTAAAATATGCTACGGCGTTACGTCTGGGTACAAATGCTTTAATTTAAATTTTTTTTGAAGCGCAATGCATAAATATTAATGTTCCTTTATGTTGTTCTATTAGGGAATTTCATTCATTCTATAAACAAGTTCTCGATATGCCTTATTGTCACTGAACATAAAGATCCTTAATTTACTTTTATATTATAGGTCAGAGCTCAACATTTAATCGGCAAGGAATGAAAATGAGTATTCCACAGTTTGATATTATCGATTCCCCTTCACATTCAGTTAGTGATTCTTTAGCTGAAGTTAGTAGCAATAATTTATGTTTGCACACACTCACATATAATATTAAATATCCGCCTCCACGAACGTCATCACCTATAAGGGCTGGTAAGATCGGATTATCCTTAAAGCAAGTCAATAATAACTACGATGTTATCGCATTGCAAGAGTGTTTTTTTGAAATTTATTATGAAGATATGGTCAAAAATTCAATGCTTCTAACTTCTTCTTATAAATATCATTCAAATATTGTTGGTTATCCGTCTAGCTTTTTATTTAAGGATTCTGGAGGTGCTGTCTTTATAAGTAAGTGGCCAATTGTCAATCAATGGGAACATGTTTTTACCAATAATACATTTGATGACGGTCTTGGTCGACAACAAAAAGGTATTATTGCCATTGAAATAAATAAAAATGGTCAACACTATTATAT
>NZ_LFCV01000113.1 GCF_001037465.1 Xenorhabdus khoisanae | reverse complement strand
ATGTTGTTTTGTGTTTTGTGACCAAGATCATGATCCTTAAATGGTGTGAGCTATATCACTAAGATTGTCGCATTATCTATTTTAGATATGCTCTAAAATACGACGTTACTAGTGTTTTAATCTTGTTTTTTTCGTTTTCTAGAAATTTTGTCGTGTATTTTATGTTTGATAAGAACAAATGATTGATTGTTTTTTAAACCAAAAAAGAGGTTAAAAAATTAAATGAATAATTATTCTGATTTTATGTGTTTTTATTCTTTTGTGGGTTAGGAGTGATATCCCTCAACGAAGTTGAGCCTTTTTTACGTTATGATTCAATCTGGTGACTTTACTGGAAATTATTTTACTGGGAACGGTTATGAAGCTGATTCGAGGGCTTGCCCAATATTATGTAGATTTGATGATGAAGCTGGGGTTGGTGCGTTTTTCGATATTGCTTGCATCTGCTCTGGTTATTCTTGCGATGGCCATGCAAATGGCAGTTACATTTGTATTGCATGGGGAAGTACAGCGTATTGATTTAATTCGCTCTATCTTTTTTGGCTTGGTGATTACCCCTTGGGCAGTTTACTTTCTTTCTATCGTCGTGGAGCAACTCGAAGAGTCCCGCCAGCGTTTATCCAGTCTGGTCGATAAGCTGGAAGAGATGCGTCAGCGTGATGCTATTTTGAATCTACAACTCAAAGAAAATATTGTTCAATTGAACCAGGAGATCAGCGACAGGGAAAAAGCGGAAAAAGCGCATCTGATATTGCTGGATAAACTTAAATTGGAAATGGAGCATCGTGAAAAAACCCAGATTGAGCTTGAACAGCAATCCGTACTATTGCGTTCATTTTTAGATGCTTCTCCGGATTTGGTTTATTACCGCAATGAAGACAATGAATTTTCCGGCTGTAATCGAGCGATGGAGTTGCTGACTGGCAGAAGCGAAAAACAGCTTATTGGCCTGACTCCGACGGAAGTTTACGATAAAGAAATTGCCAGTAAGGTGATGGAAACTGACGAAAAAGTATTTCGCCACAATGTCTCCCTGACTTACGAACAATGGCTGGTTTATCCCGATGGGCGCAAAGCCTGCTTTGAACTCAGAAAAGTCCCTTTTTATGATCGTGTTGGAAAGCGACACGGATTAATGGGATTCGGACGGGATATAACGGAGCGTAAGCGCTATCAGGACGCTTTGGAGAATGCCAGCAGGGATAAGACCACTTTTATCTCCACGATTAGCCATGAGCTTCGTACGCCTTTAAATGGCATTGTTGGCTTGAGCCGGATCCTGATGGATACCGACTTGACACCAGAGCAGAGTAAATATTTGGAAACTATCCATGTCAGCGCCATTACTCTTGGGAATATTTTCAATGATATTATTGAGTTAGATAAAATTGAGCGGCGTAAAATCCAGTTGGACAATCAACCGATCGATTTCACCGGCTTTATGGTGGATTTGGAGAATATCTCGGGATTACTGGCACAGCCGAAGGGCATTAAATTCGTACTGGAACCTGCATTGTCACTGCCTGCTAAGGTTTTGACCGATGGAACTCGCTTGCGGCAAATTTTATGGAACCTGATTAGCAATGCCGTGAAATTTACGCCTAAAGGGGAAATTCGGGTGCGTATCTGGCGTGAAGAAGGAGAGCGGCTGTTATTTGAAGTTACGGATTCTGGCATCGGTATTCCTTCTGATGAGCTGGAAAAGATCTTTGCCATGTACTACCAGGTGACAGACAGTGCAGGCGGACGCCCCGCGACAGGAACAGGAATTGGTCTGGCTGTCTCGAAACGCCTTGCTCAAAGCATGGGAGGAGACATTGTCGTGACAAGCACGCCAGATCAAGGCTCTTGCTTTACTTTGTCTGTGGTTGCCCCGGCCATTGATGAACATCCTGAAGGGAAAGAAGAGCAAGATACCCTGCCATTGCCGGCCCTCAATATTTTGCTGGTGGAAGATATTGAACTGAACGTCATCGTTGCCCGTTCGGTATTGGAGAAATTGGGAAATAGTGTTGATGTCGCCATGAATGGGCATGATGCGCTGGCGATGTTTGATCCTGATGAATATGACTTGGTGTTGCTGGATATCCAATTGCCGGATATGACAGGGCTTGATATTGCGCGTCAGTTACGCCAGCGTTACGCCTCCCAATCCTTACCTCCGTTAATCGCCCTGACAGCCAATGTGTTAAAGGATAAGAAAGAATATCTTGATGCCGGTATGGATGACGTTCTCAATAAACCGCTTTCCATCAAGGAGTTGATTGCCACGATGGAAAGATATTGGGGTAAGGCATCTGATTCTGAAGGCAAATTACCAGAGGCTAATATTGTGAAGAAAGATGAGGAACGACTCGATATGGAATTGCTTAACCAGTATATCGAATTGGTTGGGCCAAAGATGATTGCTGACAATCTGACTATTTTCGAAACCATGATGCCGGGTTACCTCGCTTTACTGGATTTAAACATGACTGCCAGAGATCAAAAAGGCATTACGGAAGAAGCGCATAAGATCAAGGGCGCGGCGGGTTCTGTTGGATTGAGTCATTTGCAGCAGTTGACTCAGCAGATTCAATCACCTGATTTACCGGCATGGTGGGATAATGTGCAGGAATGGGTGGATGAGCTGAAGCTGGAGTGGAAGAATGATATAGAAATATTGAGAAATTGGTTGTCGGACGCTACAAAAAAATAACCCCAACCGAAGTTGGGGTGCGCTAATACTGCGCCAACACCAGGGAAACTTGTTTACCCGCTTATCTAAGATTTATTTTCGGTGCGAGTAATGAAAGAATTCTTCTATACAGAACACAGGTACCAACATAGCAAAGATAAGATTTTTTGTTACAAGATTCATTAAAATCTGTGATGAAGATTGGTGTTTAACCCTCTAAGGGGTTAAGCATTAATCTACTACAAATGGAGAGAAATATGAAATCTATTGCCGTTATATTGAGTGGTTGCGGAGTGTACGATGGAAGTGAAATCCACGAATCAGTTCTAACTATGCTCTCTTTAAGCCGTCTTGGAGCTGAAGTGTCTTTTTTTTCACCTGATGAGGTACAACATCATGTTATTAATCACCTTAATGGTGAGGAGAAAAAAGAAAGCCGCCATGTAATGGAAGAATCTGCCCGTATAACACGGGGAAATATGCAACCTTTATCGCAAGTTGATATTAATGAGTTGGATGCTTTAATTATTCCGGGAGGATTTGGTGCAGCCAAGAATTTATGTAATTTCGCATTTAAAGGGTCAGATTGTGAAATAAATAAAGAATTATTAAGTATTATACAAGGAATGCATCAACAAGGCAAACCTATGGGGTTTATGTGCATTTCGCCTGTTATGGTACCTAAAATATTAGGCAAACCGATAAAAGTCACCATAGGTAATGATCCTGAAACGGCTGCACAAATAGAGAAAATGGGCGGTATACACGTTGAATGTCCTGTTGATGGCATTGTCGTTGATTTTGAAAACAAAATTGTAACAACCCCAGCCTATATGCTCGCAGAGTCTTTGTCCCAGGCAGAAAAAGGTATTGATAAATTGGTTAGGAAAATATTGGAAATGATTGAGTAAGCGGATGAAAAATCCTTTTTCAATATTGTGGCACTGGCTGAAAAGAATTGCAGTATGGATCACAGTTCTATGGTTTGTTGCTGTAATCGCGTTTTCATTTCTGCCGGTGCCGTTTTCTATGGTGATGATAGAGCGACAAATAAGCGCCTTAATGTCAATTAATTTATCTTATGTTTCTCGTTCCTCATGGGTGGATCAGAATCAAATTTCACCTTATATGACATTAGCCGTTATTGCCGCCGAAGATCAAAAATTTCCAAAACATTGGGGATTTGATTTTGATGCTATCGAAACTGCAATGGCGCATAACAAAAAATATCAATCGCGCATGCGGGGTGCATCGACGATTTCTCAGCAAACAGCCAAAAATTTATTTTTGTGGGAAGGGCGTAGTTGGGTAAGAAAAGGTCTGGAAGCGGGAATGACGGTAGTACTGGAATTACTGTGGTCAAAGAAGCGTATCCTGACGGTCTATCTCAATATTGCTGATTTTGGCAATGGCATTTTTGGTGTGGAAGAAGCGGCTCAGCATTACTTCGGTAAACCCGCCAGCCGATTGACCGCATCTGAAGCTGCCTTGCTCGCGGCTGTATTGCCAAATCCTCACCGTTATAAGGTCAGTGCCCCTTCTGCCTATATATTGCAACGTCAGCGATGGGTTTTGCGGCAAATGCAGTTAATGGGGGGAGATAATTTCCTAAAGCAACATAATTTGAGATAGAAAATAAACGAAGGTAAAAGTTGGAAACCAATAAAAAAGCGGCACTGATTTGTGCCGCTTGTAGGTTGTCGTTGAGCGTTTAAACCGAATTCTTTAGTTGAGGTCAGTAAACGCTGTTGTCACGCGTCTGACGCCGCTGGTTTCGCTGGCTATTTTCGCTGCGGCTGCCCCTTCTTGTTTAGTCACAATGCCGAACAAGAAGACCTCACCATTTTCAGTCACTATTTTGATGCTGGAGGATTTGACTGCATCACTGGTTAAAATTTTCGAACGAACTTTGGTTGTCAGCCAAGTGTCTACGGAGGCAGTACCCAGAGCAACCGGGTTGCCTTGGCGGATCTCGTTATATACCACGTCGGTGCCTTCAACTTTTGAAGCAATCTGCTTTGCCCGATCAGCCAGAGCCATATCGGGGCTTTGCCCAGTCAAAAGAACTTTGCCTTGATATACAGTGACCACTACCCGGGTTTTTGCCTTAATTTGTGGGTCCTTGCTAATCGCATTGCTGATCCGGGCTTCCAAAGTTGTATCGTCAACTTGCTGCCCGATAGTACGTGGATCTGAACCGGCTTTTGTCGCAATCGCGGCAGAACCCACGACAGCAGCGCCAATGCATCCTTGTAATAACATTGCACTGAAACATACCAATAATAGAGAGAATAATCGCATTAGTTGGCTCCTTATTCATCCTGATGAGGAAATAACGTATTGTCGATTAAGTCGCACAGGCAATTGATTGTCAACATATGAACCTCTTGGATCCTGATGCTATGGTGTGAGGGGATACGGATTTCAACATCCTGCGGCCCCAGTAATCCCGCCACTTCTCCACCATCGTAACCTGTTAGCGCAACAATCGTCATATCACGCGTGACAGCCGCTTCCACTGCTTTGATGATATCCCGGCTGTTTCCATGCGTAGAAATGGCGAGCAGGACATCTCCGGCATGCCCTAATGCTCTGACTTGTTTGGCGTAGATTTCGTCAGGCTGTTTACTACTGGTGATGGCAGTGATCACCACATTATCAGTATTCAGTGACAACGCTGGCAGACTTGGGCGCTCTGTTTCAAAGCGATTTATCATGCTGGCGGCAAAACGCTGTGCGGTTGCGGCAGATCCGCCGTTACCACAGCAAAGAATTTTGTTGCCGTTCAGCAGTGATTGAACCAGCATCATTGCGGCGCGTGATATTGCGTCGGGTAATGCTTCTGCTGCTGCGATCTGAGTTTGAATACTTTCTGTGAAGCAGACTTTAATTCTATCCAGCACGTTATGACCTATGTATATTGGGTATATTTATTTAGCGAGAAAACTGAGAATCTACTGGAATAGGTTCTCATTCAGGGTGAACGCATTTTTCAGCCATTCAAATTTCTGACCTGTGATCGCACAAACATCAAAGCGGCACGATGCTGTTTCCAGACATTCATTGCGTTGATACAACCAAACAGCGGCTGTATGCAACAGCTTCTTACGCTTGTTTTTGGTAATTGTAGCAATGGCACCACCGTATTGTGAGTTCTGACGGAAACGGACTTCAACGAATACCCATGTGTGTTTATCACGCATGATCAGATCGATTTCCCCGCCACGAATTCTCACATTCTCTGCAACAAAGGCAAGCCCTTGTTTCTGCAAAAACTGTTTAGCCTGATGTTCGTAATGGCGTCCCAGCTCATAGCGATTAGTTGTTAGTTTTTTCATCCTGAAATAACCAATAAAACATGATATCTATTGATTTACAGTCAGTGAGGCATAACCTTAGTCAGTAATGCTGAAGGCGCGCTAACAGTTGAACGCGCCTATATTCACGTCATGTATTCGCGTTATTTATTCACGTTAGTACGGTGCTTATTGTACCGCATTACTGTGACCAGAATTCTTCACATTATCTGAATCGTTCACATTGTCGGGGTTATTTATGCTGTCAGTGCCAGCGCTGTTTCCCTCGTGATTGGAATTTTCAGGTGTGATACGGCCATTGTTGAACTGCATCCAAGGTAGCTGTCGCGAAATAATGCAATTATCTGTGACAGAAAGTTCCCCTGATGCGCCATTCAAACGGAACCCACTTTCTTGTTGCATCTGCGTAAACTGATTTGCCAGTGACCATGCATCTATCCCCATTGCGTAAAGGCGCATCAGGCTGTAATCATTGGAAAATTTCTTGGCAGCTTGCTGCATCAGCGGAACGTTCGTACCTGTCAGTAATGGGATGTCGCTGAACTGCATGCCATCCATTTCTAGTCGGAAATCCGGGCCTGAACCTGCTTTATTACTGCGTGAATTGGCATAAAGAGCGGGTTTTTTGCGGGAACTGATCGCCATATCGATCATTGGCTTAATAATTGACAGTTCATCCGCTGTTGCAACAATGTAAACCGCATCCACTGGGCCATTGGCAGCGCTTGGGGAAATAACCTGTGCACTGGTCTTATTCTGAGAAATATTGCTCTGAGCTGTATCTGCCACAGAAGCACTGACCGAAACTGGTGTGCCAGACATGCGAATGCCAACACCACGGTTCATGGATTGCCTCATTTCTCCTGTAGTCCCGAAAGTTTGCTGTAATACAGCCTGGCCGCCCAGCTTCTGCCATTCTTTTGCAAAGGCTTTTGCAATCCTGCTGCCCAAATCGGTACGAGGTATTAAGATCAGTGGGTTACGCTTCTGTTGTTGCCAGATATGCATAGCGGCACTTTTCGCTTCATCTTCAGGAGACAGCGAGAAATAGCAGATATTAGGTCGTGCTTGTGGCACATCTAATTCATTGAGAGCCAGAATATTCAATGGCGTCTCAACCTGTACCAATTGTTCCACATTGGGTTTCAATAATGGGCCGACAACCAAAGTGACGCCGTCTTGTTCAGCCTGCGCCAGTAGGTTTGCGAGTGGCTGGCTGTTGGTATCATAAACTTTTACATCTTGAGTATTAACCGGGGCATCATTGATTGTGGAAGAGGCAATGGTTGCTGAAATTTCGGTTGAAGACGACGGATTAGTTTCATCCGCAAGCGGTGCAGTACCAGTGACTGAAGTATCAGCGACTGATTCTCCTTCTGGTGTTGATACCGCAGCGGTGACGTCTGCACTCTGGGTATGTGCAGCGTTGGTTGTATCATTACTGCTTGAATCTGTAACATTGGCAGGCAATGACGGCTTTGGCAATCCTTTTTGGGCATCAAGGAAACCCTGGCGAATAGCTTCACCAAACACTTTTACCTGACCGCTCAAAGGCAGGAACAGGCCAATTGTTGCATGACCATCTTTTGATTTTTGCAGCATTTGTTGCAGTTCAGTAGGTAAGCTACGTGCAGCAGGATTATTTGAATAGCGGATTTGCCAATCATGGATGGCAGAACGCAATTTATCGAGATCTTGCGTATTGGTCTGGTAAGCATTGAGTAAATCAAGCCAGCCCTGCAACGTATATTCATTGGCATTAATCACCAACTCACTGAGTTGTTGTGGAGAAAGATGTGTCAGAATTTGCCATGTCTCATCAATATTATTCTGTCGGCCGGCTTCATCTGTCGCATGAGGCTCCAGTGCAATGTAGGCACGGATTACATCAAGTGATGGTTGGTTATGGGCTGCGTCAATAATGGCCTGATAGCGGTTGATCTCTGCGCTGATCTTGTCTTGAGGCTGAGAAGTTGGTTGCCCTTGCCGTTCGGGCATGGTACACCCTGCAATAATCATAGTCGACAGCAAGGCTGTGTAGACTAAAACAGTTTTGAAACGCACAAAAATTGAGGGAAGCATACTGTATCCAGTGATGTTTTTTTCAAAGATGCTCAATTTTAAATCGGTCATTCGGATGAAACAATGAATCAAACCAATCGAGCAGTGGTTACGACATCCACGCTGTATGTTGTGCCAACCCCTATTGGAAATCTGGGGGATATAACTCAGCGTGCTCTTGAAGTTCTTAAACATGTCGATTTGATTGCAGCCGAAGATACGCGACACACTGGCTTGTTGCTTCAACATTTTGCCATTAATGCGCGCATGTTCGCACTTCATGATCATAATGAACAGCAAAAAGCAGATCAATTAATTGCGAAGCTGGAACAAGGAACGAACATCGCATTAGTCTCTGATGCAGGCACGCCTTTGATCAATGATCCCGGCTATCATCTTGTTCGTCGTTGCCGTGAAGCAGGCATCAAGGTAGTCCCATTGCCGGGCCCTTGTGCAGCGATTACGGCACTGTCTGCTGCCGGCCTGCCGTCCGATCGTTTTTGCTATGAAGGCTTTCTTCCTGCAAAAAGTAAGGGGCGTCAAGATACCTTGCGTGAATTGGCGCAAGAAACACGCACGTTGATCTTCTACGAATCGACACATCGGTTGTTGGACAGTTTAGAAGATATTGTGAAAGTGTGGGGTTCAGATCGCTATATTGTGTTGGCACGGGAATTGACTAAAACGTGGGAATCCATTCAAGGGATGCCTGCGGGTGAGCTTCTGGAATGGGTCAAAGAAGATGAAACTCGCCGTCGGGGTGAAATGGTGCTGATTGTGGAAGGGTATCGTAAACCGGCAGAAGATAGTTTACCGTTGGAATCGCTGCGGACACTGGCATTGTTGCAAAAAGAGCTGCCATTGAAAAAGGCAGCGGCATTGGCTGCGGAAATCCACGGTGTGAAGAAAAATGCTCTGTATCGTCATGCGCTTGATCAAATTGAAGAAGACGCGTGAAAAACCCTATACATTGGATAGCAAACCCCTTATAATCCGCGCCGGAGTTGACTAGACAGTCGCCGCTTTATCTCTCTTTCGGGAGAGCTTTCTTTCGGGAGAAGATAGAGGGGAGGAAAGTCCGGGCTCCACAGGGCAGGGTGCCAGATAACGTCTGGGAGGTGAAAGCCTACGACCAGTGCAACAGAGAGCAAACCGCCGATGGCCCGGCTTTTTTTGCAAAAAGAAAGTTGGGATCAGGTAAGGGTGAAAGGGTGCGGTAAGAGCGCACCGCGCGACTGGTAACAGTTCGTGGCACGGTAAACTCCACCCGGAGCAAGACCAAATAGGGGTTCATGTGGTACGGCCCGTACCGAACCCGGGTAGGTTGCTTGAGCCAGTGCGCAAGTGCTGGCCTAGATGAATGGCTGTCCAAGACAGAACCCGGCTTATCGGTCAACTTCACAAATTCAGCCCTATAAAGCATTTGCTCTATAGGGCTTTTATTTATTTCTGGGAAAATTTCCGGGAAAAAAAGAAAACGAGGCTGAATCAGTCAGCTAAATCAATCAACAGCCCCCGAAATGGGGTATCTGCCAGCAATGTGACTCCCTGTTCTTCCTGAATAAAAACGCCATCCCCACATTTAATCTCAAGATTATTATTTCTGTTGCCGTGAATGCGGGCATTGCCACTGATAGATTGCAGGTAGGCATGTTTGCCTCGCAAAGCCAGAATTTGGCTATCATGGCTTTTCACCGCAAGATAGCTTATCCATACCTGTTGGCGTAGATACATGCTGTTGTTTTCTGATGTAGGGGAAGCCAGCAAAGTGCATGGAGCATTTGGCAGAACCTTACGTTGTAATGGCAGGGGTTCTTGCTGGGGGCAGGCATTGAGCCAGAGTTGCAACCGTGTAAGGGGGATTTTGTCACTGGAATTGCGTTCACTGTAACTAATGCCCTGACGGGCAGAAAACAGCAGACAATCCCCTTGCTTCGCGTGGAAATGGTTTCCTTCGCTGTCACGGTATTGAGCTTCTCCTTGCAGGATAATATTCAGAATATCAACTTGGGGGTAAGACTTGGGCTGGAATTCGGCGTTAGGCGCTAAAACCTCCTGATTAAGAACACGCAGCGCCCGGTAGTTCAAAAATTTTGGGTCAAAATAATGGCCGAATGAAAAAGTATAGCGAGCTTGTAACCAACCATAATCGGCTTTACCGCACTGCTTTGCTGTTCTCGTTATCATCATAGCTGTCATCTCGTTAACCAATAAACCTATTAGCCCCGATCTTAATTATCTGGACGTTGAAATGTTAGCCAGTTAATCTGGTGGCTATATTCAAAATTCCTGATTGAGAAAAATATGGGCAAAGAACGTGCGCTTACATTGGAATCCCTGCGAGTCATGGATGCGATAGATCGACGGGGAAGTTTTGCGGCGGCAGCGGATGAACTGGGGCGGGTTCCCTCTGCATTGAGTTATACCATGCAGAAGTTAGAGGAAGAGCTGGATGTGGTGCTGTTTGATCGTTCCGGTCATCGCACGAAATTTACCAATGTTGGCCGGATGCTGCTGGAGCGGGGGCGGTTATTGCTTGAGGCGGCGGATAAATTGACAGCAGATGCGGAAGCGCTTGCTCGTGGTTGGGAAACGCATCTGACTATTGTATGTGAAGCTTTGTTTCCGACTTCATCGCTTTTTCCTCTTGTGGATCGATTGGCAAAAAAATCAAACACTCAGCTTTCGTTAATAACGGAAGTGCTGGCAGGGGCCTGGGAGCGCTTGGAAACGGGACATGCTGACATTGTGATTGCACCGGACCTCCATTACCGAGCCTCGGCTGAAATAAATTCACGTGCACTTTATTCTATTAACAACGTCTATGTTGCCAGTGTGGATCATCCTATCCATCATGAACCTGAACCGTTGTCTGATGCCACACGGGTGAAGTACCGTGGGATCGCGGTAGCTGATACAGCCCGGGAGCGTCCTGTATTGACGGTTAAATTGTTGGATAAACAACGGCGTCTGACGGTCAGTACACTGGAAGACAAGCGCTGGGCACTTTTGGCGGGATTGGGAGTGGCGACGATGCCATACCCGATGGTAGAACAGGATATTGCTGAAGGTCGATTGCGTGTTATTGGTTCAGAATATAGCCATGAAACCAACATCATCATGGCATGGCGGCGAGATAGTATGGGAGAAGCCAAGTCTTGGTGCTTGCGTGAAATTCCCAAACTATTTATGAAGAAATAAAAAAATCCCCTTGCTTTGAATAATCAGCAAGGGGATTTTTTATTATTTATTACCAGTTTTTCTTCAATGCACCATCAATACTAAATTTACCCGGCCCCATCATTGCCAGCATCAGATAGCCTGCTCCAATGGAGAAGTTTTTCAGGAACATCGTCAGGTTCATTCCATCTGAAAAATCATTGTGGAACAGTACTGCTGTCAGGATACAGAAAATAAATATAAATACTGAGATGGTACGCGTTAACAGGCCGAACATCACAGCAAGCCCGCCACCGAGTTCAAGCAAAATTGTTAATGGCAGTAAAATTCCTGGCACTTTCATGGCTTCCATAAATTCTTGCGTCCCCGCATAGGCATCACCCAATTTTCCATATCCTGCGATGATGAAAAGAACGGATATTAAAATACGAGCGATCAGCAAGCCACTATCTTCAAATTTTTTCATTATTGTCTCCAAGAATACTGCGGGTAACGATAAATAAGTTGTCTGCCTAGATTAAAATGACCAAAAAATGGACAAAAAAGCACAATTTGTTAATCATTATCTGATGGTGGCATTCTAAGGAGAGGCGTTATTTGTTGATAGTAAAGAATACTAACAATTTAATGCAGTTTTTTTGAATGTGAGCTATTGAGGCTTAGTTACTGAGGCTTAGTTATTGAGGTTTAGTTATTGAGGTTTGTTGGCTAATATTTATCCAGTGTGTTGCGTATCGTTTTTATGACACCAAAAATACTGATCATTTGGCGTGACCAACGATAAAATTTTTGGGGATGGCGACATAGCCCATAAAACAGGGCAATGCCAGCACCGATGGCGACATAGGGTCTGAAGGCAAGGAGAGCCTGCCAGCCTTTATCATAGGACTGTGTGATATCAAGCCAGTGCTGGCTGTAAGCAGAAAGTGACTGACGTTGCTGCTGGATCTCTTTTAATAACTGTTGCTTTCGTAACTCTCGTTGATGATGCCACGATTTATTCATGATGATCATCCTCCAGCATTTTGCGATCAATTTGCAGTTGTTCGCGGGTTGTATTAAAAAAAGTGAGTTTTCGGGCTTTTCTGACCGTCCAGATTGCACTAAATACGGCGAGAATCAGCAGCGTTCCGGCAGTAATAATCATTGCCGTTACCCGATAGGTAGGATCGATGGCCCAGAATATCAGCATTAGTAAGCACATCAGGCCAAAGCCTGCGAATAACAATGTGAACCCTACCATCAGCAGGAGTTGTGCCAGCATCGCTGCACCTTCCTCCAACTCAACTGCAACGAGTTGGAGACGCGTTTCAACCATGCGAACAATAATCGCTGCTACCCGCCGTAAAGTATCAAATAGCCCTTTTCCCGGGCCTTGTGAATGGGATGGTGGAGTCATCTCAGCGCCTTGATAGCAATACACCTAAGACAATGCCAACGGCTGCACCAATACCAACGCCTGTCCATGGGTTTTCACGGACATAATTATCCGCATGACCTGCAAGTTCTTTCGTTTGATCGATCAGTTTATCACTGGCATCGTTGAGCGTAACCCGCGCATCTTTCAGCGTTCTTTCTGCTTTGCTACGCAGTTTTTCCAGTTCCGCTTTTGATTTATCACCAGAATTATTGAGCACTTCTTCCAGAGTATCCGCAAGGGATTGCAATTCAGCACGTAGATCTTCAGAATTTTTTTTCTGTGGCATGACCTGTCTCCTTAAATATACGATGGTTGAATTTCTACCATAGTCGCTTTTATAAGGAGTTTAAAGTGAGAATAGATGAAAAATTGTCACAATATATCGCAAATTAATCTTAAATACTGTTTAAGTGGATAAACGTAGCAGTTTAATGGACAAGATGCTGTGGGTAACCAAGCAGGATGTCCTGCGGTATATTTCTCCGCAATACCAATCACAGGAAAAATACCACAGGAAAAAATGAAGGATTATGAAAGGGTATTATTGGAGCGTTTTTTGCGCCAAATGACGGTCAGACTGCCAATTAAGCCGATAAGTAACAGGCACACAGGTAACAGTACCAGAAAGTTCATCAGATATTCTTCGTACTGACGGAACAAAGGGCTTTTACCCAGTATATAGCCTAATGTTGTAAGAATAACCACCCACAAGAACCCGCTGAGCCAGTTAAATAGCTGAAAGCGTCCGCTCTTCAGCCCCGCAAGGCCCGCCAGTGTTGGCAGTAAGGTTCTGATAAAAGCAAGGAAGCGTCCTATCAGTAAGGCGGATAAGCCATGACGGTGGAATAAATTATGTGCGCGTTGATGATAATGGGCGGGGAGATGTGATAGCCAGCCCTGAACTAATTTGGTATTGCCAAGCCACCGCCCCTGAAGATATCCAACCCAGCAGCCAAGGCCGGCACCGGTGGTCAGAATGACTAATGTCACTGGAAAGCTCATGGTGTCTTTGGCGATTAAGACGCCGACTAATATCAATAGGCTATCGCCCGGTAAAAATGCGGCAGGTAATATCCCATTTTCCAGAAACAGGATGATAAATAGCAGGATGTAGATTGCCCATACTAACGATGGATTAGCCAGTGTTTCGTAATCCTGGTGCCAAAGTGCATAAATAAGGTCTGTTACAATTTCCATCAAATGTTCCTAAAACGCCGGTTAAGGACTTCATCTTACTTTTATGGTGCATTTATGGTGAATTTCTATTGGATGCTGAGTAAACACAAAGCATTAAATATCCGCTGTCATAAAATGCTCTCAAAATCCCTTCAAGGTGGCATAAAGATTGACTACGACACTTTAACAAAATCAGCACTGGCGAAACAGAAAATTTTGGTGATCAATTGAACATTAGTCAAAATGTGAAATTAAATTCACTCGGATATATCGTTTGATTAATTATTTATTAAAGTTTTATAAAATAACATGAATACCCCATTTTACCTGCGGATGGGTTGAATTTATGTTTTTTGCCAGTTAAATCCATTCCTGTTGAGCGCTTTGCGTCGAAAAGTAATCTATCCGCACTTTTGGTAACAGAAAAATAATCTGTGATCATTATTGAGAGTGTTATTTTTTAACTTTATGAATATAAAGAAAAATAATGATTTTGTTCGTAATGGTTTTTACTCCATGAGGCTATTTTAATGGGAAAACTTTAATGGGAAAATTGATGTTTTGATCACACAAATGTAATCAATTTGTTATCAAATGTTGCGTACTCTGTATATTGCAACTAGTTATTCTTTGCGGTTTTCTTAATTTCCTTATCCTTGGGAAAGCAAACACAAAAACATCAGGCTCATCGAGCAAAAATACCAAATGGATAGACTATGGAAAAACAACAAAAAGGCTTTGTGCAATATATTGCACAAGGAAGCCTAGTAAAACAAATCTTACTTGGATTAATTCTGGGGGTATTACTGGCATGGTTGGCGCCTTCTGCGGCCAAGTCAGTTGAATTGTTAGGAAACCTCTTTGTCGGGGCACTAAAAGCGGTAGCGCCTGTTTTAGTATGGGTTTTGGTCATGTCTTCGATCGCAAATCATAAGGCAGGTCAGAAAAGTAACATTCGCCCCATACTGTTCTTGTATCTGATTGGCACTTTCTTAGCTGCGGTTGTGGCCGTCATTGGCAGTATGCTGTTTCCGTCGACACTGGCATTGGTGGCAAATGATGCTCAGATATCACCACCAGAAAATATTATTGAAGTGCTGAGAGGAGTGTTGCTCAACATCGTTGCCAATCCGATTGATGCAATCTTAAAGGGAAATTATGTCGGGATTCTGGCATGGTCAATTGGCTTGGGGATAGCTTTACGTCACGCTAATGAGTCAACTAAGTTACTGGTTCAAGACTTATCAGAAGCTGTGACAAAACTCGTTCGTGTTGTTATCCGTCTGGCCCCTGTCGGTATTTTCGGTCTGGTATCTTCAACCATTGCCACAACGGGTTTTGATACTCTATTGGGTTATGCTCACCTGTTAACGGTACTAATTAGCTGCATGATTATCGTTGCGCTGATCGTTAACCCTTTGATTGTTTATTGGAAAATTCGCCGTAACCCTTATCCTTTGGTTTTTGAATGCTTGCGTGAAAGCGGCGTCACGGCGTTCTTTACGCGTAGCTCGGCAGCGAATATTCCCGTCAATATGGCCATGTGTCGTCGGATGAATTTGGATGAAGATACTTATTCCGTTTCTATCCCTTTGGGAGCGACCATCAATATGGCTGGAGCGGCAGTGACTATCACTGTATTGACAATGGCGGCAGTAAATACGCTGGGAATAACAGTAGATATTCCTACGGCAATATTGTTAAGTGTTGTTTCAGTTATTGGCGCATGTGGCTCTTCAGGCGTTGCGGGAGGATCATTATTGTTGATTCCGTTGGCGTGCAGTATGTTTGGTATTTCTAATGAAGTTGCCATGCAGGTTGTTGCGGTAGGCTTTATCATTGGCGTATTACAGGACTCTGCTGAAACAGGGCTGAATTCTTCTACTGATGTATTGTTTACCGCTGCGGCTTGTCAGGCGGAAGATACTCGGTTAATGTCAGATAAATTGGCACAACGTTAATTGTTAGCTGGATTAATCATTAGCCAGAGTCAGACGGTGATAATCTGTATTCCACTGATTATCACCGTTTTTTGTATTCAAATTCTATTTATTCAGCATCTGTTCATTAAATCTTAAACGCTAAACGGGTCCCTTGATCGATTGCTCGGCGGGCATCTAATTCAGCAGCGACATCCGCACCACCAATCACATGCACGCTTTTTCCCATTGCTTGTAAAGGTTGATAGAGTTCTTTCTGTGGCTCCTGTCCCGCACAAATAATGACGTTATCCACTTCAAGGCATTGTTGTTCATCACCACGACGAATATGCAGCCCTTGATCATCAATTTTCAGGTATTGGACGCTGTTTAGCATCGTTACGCCCCGCATTAATAGGCTGGCTCTATGTACCCACCCCGTGGTTTTTCCTAAGCCATCACCAACTTTCGAGTCCTTGCGTTGCAGCAGGTAAATTTTCCGTGGGGAATGCTCTGCTTTTGCTCCTTCTGGGCATAATCCGCCCCGATGCATAATGGTCTGATCAATCCCCCATTCATGGCTAAACGCATGGCTGCTCAAGCTGGAGCTTTGCCCGTTTTGGCTCAGATATTCTGCGGTATCAAAACCAATGCCGCCAGCACCGATAATGGCGACATATTTTCCGACTTGCCGTTTATGTTTCAATACATCCAGATAAGTCAGCACTTTTTCATGGTCAATGCCGTCAATATTGGGAGTGCGTGGTGTAATACCTGTTGCGATGACGACCTCATCAAATGAGGAAAGTTGATCGGCAGTTGCGGTCTGGTTGAGACGCACATCGACGCCATTCAATGCCAATTGGCGATCAAAATAACGCAAAGTTTCATGAAATTCTTCTTTGCCGGGAATTTGTTTGGCGATATTAAATTGTCCGCCAATTCTGTTCTCACGTTCAAATAGCGTGACATGATGCCCACGGCTGGCAGCTGTGACTGCAAAGGATAAACCCGCAGGCCCTGCGCCGATAACGGCAATTGTTTTGGGGGCTTTTGCTGGCTCGGCAATGAATTCAGTTTCGTGGCAGGCGCGTGGATTAACCAAACACGAGGTCAGCTTGCCGACAAATATTCTATCCAGACAAGCTTGGTTGCAGCCGATGCAAGTATTAATTTCGTCCGCACGGTTCTGCTCCGCCTTCAACACAAATTCCGCATCAGCAAGGAAAGGGCGGGCCATGGAAACCATATCGGCACAACCTTCACTGAGAATTTGTTCGGCAACCTGAGGATCGTTGATACGATTGGTCGTAATTAAAGGGATGCTGACTTTCCCCATTAATTTTTGCGTCACCCAACTGAACCCGGCCCTGGGCACCATAGTTGCAATCGTTGGAATACGGGCTTCATGCCAGCCGATACCGGTATTGATGATGGATGCACCTGCTTTTTCAATCTCCAACGCCAGTTGCTCTATTTCCTGCCAGTTAGAACCATCTTCCACTAAATCCAGCATGGAAAGACGATAGATAATGATAAAGTGCTCTCCCGCAATGGCTCGGACGGCTTTGACAATTTCCAGCGCAAAGCGCATCCGGTTTTCGAAAGATCCACCCCATTTATCTTGCCGATGATTAGTGCGGGAAACTAGAAACTGATTGATGAGATAACCTTCTGAACCCATGACTTCAACACCATCATAGCCTGCCTGTTGGGCAAGTTGGGCGCAGCGGGCGAAATCCCTGATTGTTTGCTGGATATCTTCCTCGGACATTTCCCGGGGCGTAAAGGGATTAATGGGGGCCTGAATGGCGGAGGGCGCGACGAGATTTTTTTGGTAGCTGTAACGTCCTGTATGCAGGATTTGCAGGGCAATTTTCCCACCAGCCTGATGAACTGCATCCGTAACAATCTTATGGTGAGGCAGGGAATCTTCACTATTCAGGACGCTTGCTCCGGCAGTAACAACGCCTTGTGGATTTGGCGCGATACCGCCCGTCACAATTAATGCGACGCCGCCGGCCGCCCGTTCTGCATAGAACTGGGCCAACCGTTGGGCACCATTGGGATGTTCCTCAAGCCCCGTATGCATTGATCCCATCAATACACGATTTTTTAATGTGGTAAAGCCCAAATCCAGCGGTGCAAGCAGGTGAGGGTAATTGCTCATTGCATTCTCCATCAAATATTTGGTGACTCAAAAAGTATTATTTTTTTCGTATGACTTAAGTTTTTCACTTGGTTAAGGCTAAGTGGTCGGATGAGATAGTTATCAAATTTAGACAGTTCCAGCTTGATTGGAATCTCTTTGTTAATTGATTGTGACAAGTATCATGAAATCTATTGGGTATAGAATGAATATCAACAGCTTTTGAATAAGAACCCATTAGGCAAGAAATGGCTTTTATTTATGATTGTCGTGTATTTCTTAACTATGCATACTGCCAATGTATTCTTCAACAATGGTAGGTAAGAATGAAAAAAATCACTGATTGGGTAACATTGGCAGGAAAAAGTGTAACCTTAGAGCCGTTGTCACATGATAAACATGATGAATTCGTCCGTGCCATAGACGATGGGCAATTACATAAACTGTGGTATACCAGCGTACCCGATCCGACAAATGTCCGGGCAGATATTGAACGTCGTCTAGCCCTGCATGCCAAGGAAAGTATGCTGCCTTTTACTGTCATCGATAATGCAACGGGAGCCGCCGTTGGGATGACGACCTATATGAATATTGATGCCAATACTCCCAGAGTGGAAATTGGTTCTACGTGGTATGCACGTTCTGTTCAACGTACTGCGATTAATACGGAAGCAAAGTTTTTGCTATTGCAGTATGCATTTGAAGAATTGGGATGTGTAGCGGTGGAACTTCGTACTCATTTTCTGAATCAACAAAGCCGCAGGGCGATTGAACGGCTGGGGGCAAAACTGGATGGTATTTTGCGCAATCACATGCGAGCTAAGGATGGTTCAATACGGGATACTTGTATCTATAGTATTCTTCTGAATGAGTGGCCCGCCATTAAAACTCATCTTACATGGTTAATGGCGCAGCCGCGTTAAAGGTCAGCCAAAGTATTCCTTTCTGATCGGGATCAGGCAGTAAGGGATGCTTTGATGCTGTTTTCCAATTCATCCAGTAATTGATAGCGACGACGATATTCGGCGCGTTTTTTACTGGGAATATCGTCCAGCGATTTTCTTTCTATGATTGAGGGCAACTGGAAATCATTATTTTCCTTTCTGACCCCACTTAATGATTCCCAGAAGGCGTTATAATCGGCCACCATCTGGTTTTTCTTTTTATGCCAATAACGAATGCTGCGGTAGATATGAGTCTCATTACTGACCGCCAAAATTTGCTCACAATCCACATGTGCGGCAAAACAGCAGATAGCTTCAATCAATAGGCGCTTAGGAAATAATCCATAACACTCTTTCGTTGCATGGCGGATAATCTCCAGAGAATTATCTCCCTTGGCTGGCCCTTGTAATACACCAATAAACAATGTTTGTTTACCATCCACCATTAATAAAGTAAATGCACACTTTGCCAGAATGACATTTTCTGCGGTGGTAATATATAAAGAAAGCTCACCTTCTTTATTCAAATTATCCAGTGAATCAATGTAAATCATAAATGATTCATTCTTTCCCTGAATAGTTGCCAATAGATAAGCATGAATATCAAATATGTTACTGATAACAGTTGGCTCTAATTGCTGGAACAGTAACTTATAATGTTCATTCAGCGCGCAGACAATCTGTTTGCGTTTAAAGTTAATACTTAAATACGGGCGATGTAATTTGCAAGGTAAACTGGGTTGTTTTTTTAAAATATCCAAATAACGTGGTGTCTTGGCAAGACTATCCAAGAGCTTCAACGTAGACACCGGTGTCAGGATGCTGCGAAGTGCAAATTTAGTGCGGTTACTGGAAGAATACCAGTGTTCCCCTGGAGTAACACGTTTTCCGACGAGATCGGCAAATAGCTTCACTCCTGAGGATGCAGGTTGTTGTAGGTAATTCATTAATACTCAGACTCAATAGAAATAAAAAATACTTATATGCTTCTCATTATATCATTGATTTTTTAAAGTTTACTTAAACGTTTGTAAAATATTCCATTACTTTAAGTTTATTTATTTTATATAAAGATCCATTTGCTTTTGTTGTTATTTTTAAATCTTATTATAATACAGATTAATTTATAATAATCATTAGGTTAATGAAGTGATTTTCATTAATTTACTTTTATTAATGATTGTTCTTTTTGTATTCTATATATAAGTAATGGATAAGTCTTGATTTTTCTATAGGGTGGTTATTATTGATTATCCAGAAAACCTCAGAACGAGGTTTAGCATTTTGAGATTTTCAGATAATGATTCTATTGTTACTGGGATATTGAGCATTCAGGCCAGTTTCATATGTGCCAATTTCATATGTAATAGAGGAAACGGATTTCCTTGCCCATCAAGTTCTGAGCGGGAAAAAACCTGAAATCCCATATGTTGGTAGAAGCCAACACCTTGTATATTTTGTTCATTGACATCCAACTCACTGATTTTCAATTTATCAATGGCAAATTCCAGCAACATCTTGCCAACGCCTGTACCCCGGGCTTGTGGTGTAATAAACAACATTTCCACGCGATGTTGAGCGGTACTGATAAATCCAACGATATTATGTTGCTCATCCAACGCTTTATAGACAGTGAGATTGGGCAAATAATCATTAAGGATTTGTGGACGCAAAGTCTCAATCATAGTTTTAGGAAGAAAATCATGGGTAGCAAGTACGGAGGCTTCCCAAACCTGAATAAGTGTTATGAAATCAGCTTCGGTGGCTTGTTGTATTTGCATTTAATACCTCCACATATTTTTGGGCATATATTCACAATATTGCCTGTTATACTGGCATGGTTACACTATTTGGTTAGGGCATTCTGTGAACTAATATCAATCCCAGAGAGCCACCGTTCCAAGACTTTCTCTAACTTCCTAATTTGCTCTTGGTGCCTTGCTTGATTTTTAGCTAAACATTGAATATTCACTAGCTTCCATCGGATCGCGGGAAGTTCAGCAGCTGATGGTTCGTCAAACAAAGACCAGTCAGGTTTACCTCGCTTGAACGATAACAGAAAGTCTCTATCTCGCTCGGTAAATTGAGCTTGTAGTGCAGCAATCATGTGAGAACGAGTTTCTATTAGCTCATGTAATTCAACAGGTTTGTTTGTCATCCCGGTAAACTCAGAGTGAAAATTTTTTTCTATTTCTTTCCAGAGTGGTGCCATTACTTCGTGTATTGGACGTGGGTGACTTAACGCATAGGTCAGAAAACCAATAAATATTTCTCGAGAGATTCCCTCTTCTGCAAGTAACATCTGCACATCAAATAAATCTCGTGGATGCTGTCTATCCATGGCTGCGCATAGCTTGCCTCCATATAAATCAGGCAGGCTAACTACAGGAATTTCGGCATAACCAAACTCTTCTTCGATTGATTCAACAACAGGAAGCAATTTGGGTTCGTGTAGTGTTCCCCTTGCCACGGGAGAAATTTCAATCTTGATTGTTGCTTTATCAGTGGTAACGATAATTCGTAACTCATCTCGCTTGTTATCCTGCAAGACTGCTTTTGTTAAGGGTTGTATATTTATCCGTTCAGTCATTCGCTCAAGTATTTCACGAACATGGTTTAATGCTTCATCCCTTGGCTTTAGGGGGAGATAGGCGAGATCAATATCTACTGATAAACGAGGAAACTCTCGGACAAATAGATTAATTGCTGTGCCACCTTTTAATGCAAAGACTGTTTCCTCTGCAATCACTGGTAACATTTTAATTAATAAAGAAACCTGTTGGTAATAAGCGGAATTTCTATTCATTATTGCCTTCTTTTTTATTTCAGAATTAGTGACTCAGGGACGGTGATTTGGTAGCGATCATCATATCGACCATTTACAATTACCTGACGCTTGCCTGAACCGAGGATTATCTGTGACTCATCAAGTCGTTTAACCCATTGGTGACTATAGTAATGGCTTAAAAAAAGAAATATACGGTTGGTTTGAACAGCGTTACTGCGATTAAGTAAGGATTGTACTTTCCGGGGACTCAAGTTAACTAATCCCTGAAATAATTCGGCAGCATGTTCAAAGCTAATGAACTTACCGATAGCATCTACCACTTCATAGGCAGCTAACTCTGAGCTGCTTGCTTTAAGTTCTTTTCCTTTAATAGAGATTGTAGTGAAGTCTTTTTCGGATAATTCAATGAGTTTGTGATTACCACAATATAGCCAGCGTTGTTCAGCAAACTCTCGAAACCATTTAGGCAAGGATTGCTTATTTTTAATACCAATCCAAACTTGTTCTGAGTTTAGCTGTAGATAGTGGCTAAGCCCTTGATATGTAAGGCTACTCAAACCAGCCAAGTGTGCTGGCAAATATAATTGTTGAGTAATTGCTTGTAATGCATCGTCCCAGCTAGGTTTGAGCGTACCACTTGGTCCCGGGCGATAGTAGACACCCGCGCCGAATTTTTTAAGCCAACCGCTTTCTGCGTATTTCTGCGCTAACGAATAACGAATGCCATTTTTTGTCAGCCATTGCTGAACCACTAAGGAACCGGGAGGCGTATGATTAACTAACCAGTTTAACTTCGATGACATCTTTACACTCTTGATTTGATCATCACAGTAAACACATTTGTTTGCTCTATTTGAAATATTAACACTTAGGGTGTGAAAATCCAGCGCTGAATAAACAAGATCTGATCTTGAAGACGCTATTTGAGGGCTAAAAATAAAAAAACGCCACAGTTTGCGGCGCTTTCATCAGATTCAGGATTATTTTGTATTAGCTTGCCAATACGCGGTCTTTGCGACGCAAACTTGCCAGTAGCATATAAATTGCAGTAGCTAACAAAACAATAAAAAAGAAGCTCATTAACCCGTTATGCTGACCATTGAAATAGTGTTGCAGCATAAAATGCCCCGCGCCCAGAGGCCCAATAGCAGAACCGATACCGTAACTTAATAGCATGACCTGGCTTGCGGCTACGATATAGGATGAATCCAGCTTGTCACAGGCCAGAGTGATAGCAACAGGATACAGGGCAAAAGAAGACATTCCCAACAGAGCCAGCGCCACTATCGTCACAATATAATGTTCAAAAAGATACGTCATTCCTACGGCAAACACACCCAGTAATGAAACCAAAGCCAGTAGGAAAATTTTGCTCATGATAACAGATAGCTTGCTGATAATTGGCTGTATAACCATTCCGCCAAGAATAATTGCGGCCATCAATACACCAACTTGATCAGCATTGAAATGACTTTGGCTTAATGACAAAGGCATCAACCCGTAGATAGTGCCCATGACAATGCCGGATGTTATACAACCAACGATAGCGGGCTTACTGAATTGGGTGATTTTTTTCAGTGATAAACTCTGATGATGAAGCGAAGGCGGTTGCCCATGACGCACGAATAATGGTGGCAAAATCGCTAACAGCAGCAGAGCAGAAACGGCCATAAAAGGGAGCATTCCCTGAGTACCGATAGGCCCAATCAACAACTGACCTAAAGTTGTTCCGCCGTAGAGTGACGTCATATAGAAGCCTAAGCGTTTTGCACGCTCTTTGGGATTATCTCCAATCAATAGCCAGGATTCGACCACGACAAAAACTCCGGCAACAGCGATGCCAGCCACACAACGAATAAGCAACCAGATTTCTTTATTTGGAAAAAAAGGCAGTACAATCACTGTTGCAGCCAGAAGCAACAAAAAAACAATAAAGGAAAGACGGTGACCTATTTTCGCAATAACAGGCTCAATCATCATTGAGCCTGTTAATAGACCTGCATAATAAGCACTGGCTAACCAACTGGCATAAATCGTATCGATGTTGAAACTTGCCATCGACAATGGAATTAAGCTCATTAGGTAACCAGAAGCAATTGCAAAAACAGTCAAGCCCGTGACAGGTACAAATGCACTGTCATTGTTGCGCAGCAGTTTCACTACTGTCGTCTCCACATAAAAAAATAGCCAGAAATGCGCTGCTTCTCATCAAGATTTTGCCGAATGGCGATCACGATATATGCCAAGGACTGGGATATATCTTGGTGATTTAAGCAGTAGGTAAGTCACTCAATGACCTTGAATGGTGCGGACTATAGCTGTTTCTTACACAGAGATACAACGAGAAAAACTGATACTCATGAGTGAAAAGATTTATGAAGGTAAATCATCTCGTTTGGAGAGTCATGATCGAGTAGGCAAGCTGATGTATCAGTAACATTACATGCCTCTATTTCCCATACCTTAACCTCCCAGCGCTAAAACCAGCGACAAATTGTTGCGGACGGTGGAGAATAACCTCAGCCCACAACAGCGTCAGGAAGCATTAGCATTATTGAAAGCAGGCTCTGCTGCTGAATATGACAAGCTCTCCAGCCTCGTTTGATTCGTTGAAATTGGTTCGTTTATTAAAAGTAATTTCTTGTTGAAATTACTTGGATGTGTACTATGCTTTTAATATGAATCAAATCTGTCTTTTCCATTTTATAGTAGATGGGGGAAGTTCTATTGATAAAATTCCGTAATATAAATTAAAAGTATTTATTACTACCTAAAATGAAGCTAAATGACGACTCTTCTTTAGAAGAGAGCTAAAAATAGCATTCAAATTTTAAATTAACTTTTCTCGATTTATAAAATTTAAATCAGGGGGATATTATGAAAAAAACATTACCTACTGAATCAGAATCTTCTTTGTATGTCGAAAAGGGATTGAAAATTATCGAATCTTTATCTGAAGCATTGGCAAGTAATTTAGAGCAAAAAACGATAGATGATTCAAGCAAAAAATTATCGGAACTCAGTGCAGGAAAATATGAGGCTACATTTGTCTTAGTAAGTTTCTCGGTTTACTATACATGTGAGCTATATGTTGAAGGTGCGAAAACTTTTCACGGAAAAGCTGGGGGGTTAGGATCACCGGGAAAAGGAGAATTTTCCGGCCATCTGTTCGTTTATGATATTAATAACCTTTATGAGAAAGGAACAGCTTTTGTTGCACTTATGACACCTATTACTGCGGCTGTGGCTTTTACAGATTCACCTTTAAATAAAATCGCACAATTTGAAGGAACGGGAAGAGGAACGATATCTGCCACAATCTTAGGTGGTGGTTATTGGGAATAGTTTTGTAATAAAAACACTTATTCCATTTTTCTGATGAGTTTATCAAGTGTATTTCTGTTTGAATTATATTTAATCCTAAAAATTAAATTCTTGGTATTGATAAATAATCTAAAATTCGGCCTTATTCGGTTATGGAATGATATCCGAATTTATCAGAATTAAACTATTCGCAGTGATTGATTAAATTCGTAATAATACATCTGAGTTGAACGGAAGAGATTAAATGCCATCGGGTTAACCA
>NZ_LFCV01000112.1 GCF_001037465.1 Xenorhabdus khoisanae | reverse complement strand
ATATAGGAAGTGTATATTCAAAGTATTCAATTGGTTCAATTGGTTTAATAGAGATTGGAGAATATATTATGAATATGAAAACGAATGAAAAACGTCAAAATTATTTAAGTTATATACAACAGGCTGATCAATTCTTTTCTGTCGATGTTAATAATAAGTTTTCCCTGTCAGATTATAGACTTCACGATACAGATGGCCTTGTACAATTTGTTATCACCTCACAAACTGCCAATAAAACAGGTGTCATGCAACAATTAAATGAAATAAAGAAAACACAAATAGCCCTTTCCTCAATAGTTGCTGACTATATAACCAAATATTCTGATAACAACGGCTCAAAATATAAAACAGATATTGAATTCTGGGGAGACATCATGGCAAAACTGCCATTAATAAGTGTCAGAAGTATGGAAAGTCAAACTTATCATCACGAGATGAAAGGTCTTTCTATCGCAACAAATTTACTCCAGCTTATCATGGACATAATTGTGGATACATACTCTCCCGCCTTGAAAACTTTCTCTGATTTTCTGCAAAAACAGGGAGATGCCATAAGGATGGGGTTAAAACGAAATAATGATCATTACTCCACGCTTACATTGGCCAGTGTCATTGAAGTCATGGAAGTGGGAGATCAGATTGTGTATGTTCCAAAAATGAAACTTTATAAAATAGATTTTGACAGAACCAACTCTGAAATAACGTCAAACTGTGCCTCCAATGAAAACATTAATGTCGAATTTACTTATTCTACCTGTGTTGCTTTATTTGATTATCAGGCCCTGGAAGATCCCGAAATAAAAACTGCTTTTGATAACTTTATCTTCAAAAACAACAAGTCATCAATAGAAGATTCTGATAGCTTTTTCAGTGGTGAATTTAAAGCGTAATCAAAAACCTGTCATAGAATAATTGTAATACTAATACGCTTAAGGTAATGTGAGCAAATATTCACCAGAAATCTTAACTTCAATTTATATGGAGCTATAAAGCTATGCATATACCTCGTAAGATGAAAATGACAGGCAAAGACAATATTTCTGAATTTATTTCTACGTATAGCTTTGGATTGCTGGTTTCTTCTTCTTTGACTGGCACTCATCTTCCGTTTGTATTAAATCCTGATGAAGGCGAAAACGGGGTTTTATACGCTCATATCGCCAAAGACAATCCCCATTGGAAAGAGCTAGAAAATCAAAGAGTTTTAGTGGTCTTTACTGGCCCACATACCTATATATCCCCTACTTGGTATGAATCTGCACATGCTGTACCAACTTGGAATTACACCGCCGTCCATTGTTACGGTGTCACAAAATTGTTAAGCGATGAAGATACTAAACTGGCTTTGGAAGCTCTGGTGAACAAATATGAAGTTGGCCTGATGGAAAACACTAAATTGATGCCAGAAGAATTTCTCAGTAAAAAACAGCAAGCTATTGTCGGATTTAAAATCGTTATTGATGAAATACAAGCCAAGGAAAAATTGGGGCAGCATAAAAACCAAGGCGATCAAAATGGCGTGTTTACAGCTCTTGGCAACAGTAAAAGTGCGGATAATAAAGAACTGGCAAGCTATATGAAAAAACGCAATATCGGTACAGGCAAATCATCAAATTAAACAACAGCCCTAATAGGCAGAAAGACGATAATCCTTATTCGGTTATTTCCGATTTTTGTGCGAACTTAGCTTTCCTCCAACAATTGGCAAAGACTCAACAAGACCAACCACCTCCTACTTCTTGGGAGGTGGTTTAATCTTCTTTATGCCATTTTTACACTATCGGCAACTCAATATCTTTGAACATTTCTTCGATTTCTTCATTGGAACGTAATGCAATGGCTTTATCCACAACATCACGCGTCAAATGAGGAGCGAAACGCCAAATAAAATCATACATATAACTGCGCAGGAAACTACTACGCCGGAATCCAATCTTGGTGGTGCTGTAACTGAATCTATCACGCATATCAATACGTACCAGATCACTATCCTGAACGGGTTCAACCGCCATACTCGCAATCACACCAACGCCCAGCCCTAAGCGCACATAGGTCTTAATTACATCAGCATCAGTTGCTGTAAACACAATTTTAGGTTTCAGGCCAGCTCGGTCAAAAGCAACATCCAGCTCAGAACGCCCTGTAAAACCAAAGGTGTAAGTGACTATTGGATATTCTGCCAATTCTTCAATTGCCACATTCTGCCTGTTGGCGAGAGGATGATCTTTCGTCACGACAACAGAACGGTTCCAGTGATAGCAAGGCAGCATAATCAGATCGCTATAAAGATGAAGCGCTTCAGTTGCTATCGCAAAATCACTATTTCCTTTGCACACCTCTTCCGCAATCTGGGTTGGTGAACCTTGATGCATGTGCAATGATACGTTGGGGTAGCGCTCAATAAAGCCTTTAATGACAGGAGGCAAAGCATACCTTGCCTGAGTATGAGTTGTAGCGATATAGAGAGAACCACGATCGGGATAGGTGTGTTCACTAGCGACAGAACGAATTGAATCGATTTTTGACAGAACTTCACGTGAAATACGGACAATCTCTTCACCAGCCGGAGTCACGTGTGTCAGATGTTTACCACTGCGAGCAAATATTTGTATTCCCAACTCATCTTCAAGCATCCTGACTTGTTTGCTGATCCCTGGCTGAGAGGTATACAATCCTTCTGCTGTAGAAGATACATTCAGGTTGTGATTAACCACCTCTACAATGTAACGCAATTGCTGTAGTTTCATATCAGCACTGTCCCTAATAATCAAATGTACGAATATTTTGTAGTTTAATCAATTTCTATATTGCTAATAGTTATTCACTTATAACCATATAGAATAGTTATTTTTAGGCATATAACCACTATAACACCTACTGTATATTTATATAACAAATAATTAAGATGAGTAACTATAATCAAACATTCATTGCAGATATATTGTGTTTTAATTTTCTTTAAATACAAAAAAAGCCAGCTGTAAAGACTGGCTTTTTAGAAAGAAAAGGTTACGTTTTTAGTAAAAAAAGAAATATCTATCTGAATAGATCTAATGTATTACACCTAATAAACAAAGATATAATGCACTAATTAATCACCTAAGTTATTATTTCTCTTTCACTACCCAAGCACCTTCAACAAAAAATGCTGCCCATCCGGTAGCCTTACCATTTTTTTCCGAAGAGATATATTGTTGCTTAGTTTTGCGACTAAAACGCACAACCGTTTTATTCCCGTCCGGGTCAGCAACAGGTGCTTCGGCCAAGTAACGCAACTTCTCCGGCAGCCGATCTTTGAATCGAACAAGTTCCTCAACCAATGGCGCACGTGTTTCACGTGATTTAGGGAACGTATTAGCAGCTAAGAATATTCCCGCAGCGCCATCACGGAGCACAAAATAGGCTTCCGATTTCTCACATGCCAGTTCAGGCAATGGAACCGGATCTTCTTTAGGTGGTGCCACTTCCCCATTACGCAAGATCTTACGCGTGTTTTTACACTCTTCGTTTGTACAACCCATATACTTACCAAAACGCCCCATTTTCAGGTGCATTTCTGAGCCACACTTTTCACACTCAACGATAGGGCCATCATAACCCTTGATGCGGAATTCTCCCTCTTCAACTGCATAACCATCACACGCAGGGTTATTACCACATACATGCAACTTACGCTGGTTATCAATCAAATAGCTGTCCATCGCTGTACCACATTTCTGACAACGGTGACGGGCGCGCAGAGCATTGGTTTCAGCATCATCCCCTTCCAGAATATTCAAGATTTCATTTTCCGGAATCAGGTTAATCGTCTGCTTGCATCTCTCTTTAGGTGATAGTGCATAACCAGAACAGCCGAGGAACACGCCGGTTGTCGCGGTACGGATCCCCATTGGGCGACTACAGGTCGGACATCCAATTGAAGTGATCACCATTGGATTCGGACGCATTCCGCCTTCGTCAGGATCTTTGCTGGCAACATCAAGTTGCTCACTGAAATTGGAGAAAAATTCGTTCAGAACCCCTTTCCAATTCGCTTCGTTGTTAGCAACGTGATCAAGCTGATCTTCCATTCTCGCTGTAAAGTCATAATTCATCAATTCGTTGAAATTCTCTTCCAGACGATCATTGACGATTTCACCCATTTTCTCCGCATAGAATCGACGATTTTCAACCCGGACATAACCACGATCCTGAATGGTTGAGATAATCGATGCATAAGTTGATGGACGACCAATACCCCGTTTTTCCAGTTCCCTAACCAGTGACGCTTCGCTGAAACGTGCTGGCGGTTTTGTAAAGTGCTGGCTTGGGAGCAGCTCCTGTAAATCAAGTTCAGTTCCCACTGCAATTGTCGGCAAGGTGTTATCTTCATCCCCTTTACGCAAAGCAGGCATTACTTTTGTCCAGCCATCAAAACGCAAAGTACGCCCTTTAGCACGCAGCTCAAAATCACCCGCTTGAACAGTCAGTGTCGTAGAGTCATATTTTGCCGGCATCATTTGGCAGGCAAGGAATTGACGCCAGATAAGCTGATACAATTTTTGTGCATCAGCCTCCATATCTTTCAATTCTTCTGCCATAACATCAACATTAGAAGGCCGGATAGCTTCATGCGCTTCCTGAGAATTCTCCTTACTACTGTAGATATTGGCACTTTGTGGTAAATATTTGTCCCCAAAATGGTTACTGATATAACCTCGGACCATATCCAGAGCATCCTGACTCAGATTAGTTGAATCAGTACGCATATAAGTGATGTGACCCGATTCATAAAGGCGCTGCGCCATCATCATGGTTTTCTTGACACCAAACCCAAGCCGTGTGCTCGCTGCCTGCTGCAACGTTGAGGTAATAAATGGTGCACCCGGCTTACTGGAAGTCGGACGATCTTCACGATCGATCACTTTGTATCTTGCTTTTTCAAGCAGAGATACCGCTGCCTGCGTTTGTTGAGAATTTACTGGCTTAAATGCTTTTCCCTTTTCATGGGTCACTTCCATATGGAGGGAAATGTCTCCTTTAGCCACTAAATCTGCGTGTAATTGCCAGTATTCTTCCGGCACAAATACCTTAATTTCACGCTCTCGCTCGACCACGAGACGAACCGCAACGGATTGAACCCGTCCAGCGGACAACCCTCTGGCAACTTTTTTCCACAACAACGGTGAAACCATATAACCCACAACACGATCCATGAAACGGCGTGCTTGCTGGGCGTTAACTCGGTCAATATTCAATTCACCGGGCTTATCAAAAGCTTGAGTGATGGCATTCTTAGTGATTTCGTTGAACACAACCCGGCTGAAGCGGGCATTATCCCCGCCAATCACTTCCCGCAAATGCCATGCAATGGCTTCCCCTTCGCGGTCAAGGTCAGTTGCGAGATAGATATGCTCGGCTTTTTCAGCCAGCGTTTTCAGTTCTGCGACAACTTTTTCTTTGCCCGGCAGAATTTGATAATTCGCTTCCCAATCATGGTAGGGATCAACACCCATGCGACTTATCAGTGCTGTTTTCTCATCTTTTTTTACTTTCTTTTTATTCTTATCGGTAGATGAGCTTGAACTCTTTTGACTCGCTGCACCACTCGTCGGCAAATCACGGATATGACCTACACTGGACTTAACAACGTAGTCATTCCCCAGATATTTATTGATTGTTTTGGCTTTTGCCGGGGACTCCACTATAACAAGCGCTTTGGCCATAGTTACCTTTACCTAATTATCTTCTGTTCAGATGGCGAAAATCACGGCGTTATGTTGCGATATATAAAATAAAATCTCTTTTTATATTGCGATAGATTTGCAAGATATCAACTAATTTTTATCTTGTACTTTTGTTTAAGCGCAAAACCCTTTGAAATATTTAAGGTATTTTATATACCAACACAGACCATGTAATAGTATGATTTAACCGTTGTAAACAAAATCTTCCATCTGCATGACGAAAAGTCCACACTCTACCTGATAAAAAACGATGCGCAACAACTTATTTTTTGAAGGAGCATAATAGATGCAAACTGAAACAATGCCCATCAAGCGGGAACAGTTACTGAAAAAAGCAAATGAAATCATTAAGAACCACGAAGATTTTATACAAGGGATGTATGCCGAGAGTGTAGAGCAAAAAGGCGGGGTATTAGTATTTAAAGGTGAATACTTTCTGGATGAATGCGGGTTGCCCACAGCAAAAAGTACCGCTGTATTTAATATGTTTAAACATTTAGCACATATATTGTCCGAAAAGTATTCTTTAATCGATTAAGAAACGAATCGCGTCATTCCTGACCAGTTACCAATAATTATGCGGGCAATAAAGGATATAACAATAATTCCCCCCTATTTACCCGCATAATATTCACAACGCCTGTTTTAAAACGGGATTAACACAATTATAACAGTGGCTTTTCTCCCCTTTGCCACCAGCGCATCAATAACTTATCGACATTCTCCATCGCGCTGCCCATGAAACGTTCAACCACACGTTTACGACGGGAATAACTGACTCCGATAACTTCACAATGCTTGATCTTTTCGATCAAGAAATCATCACTGACACCCACTTCATCAATCAGCCCATTTTCTTTTGCTTGTGTACCATACCAATACTCACCTGTAGCCACCTTCTCTATATCCAAAGATGGACGATGCTGAGAGATAAACGATTTAAATAATTTATGCGTTTCATTCAGATCTTCCTGAAACTTCTTCCGCCCCTGTTCGGTGTTTTCACCCAAAACAGTCAGTGTACGTTTATACTCTCCGGCAGTATGCAGTTCTACATCGATATCATTTTTCTTTAACAGCCGATGAATATTGGGTAATTGTGCGACAACACCAATAGAACCAATAATGGAAAACGGTGCAGCAATAATGCGGTCAGCCACACAAGCCATCATATAACCACCACTCGCAGCCACTTTATCCACAGCAATGGTCAGGCGTATCCCTTTCTGCCGTAAACGAGCCAATTGAGATGCAGCCAGCCCATAGCCATGAACGACGCCTCCCGGGCTTTCCAGACGCAATAGAACTTCATCTTCTTTATCTGCGACGGCGAGTACTGCACTGATCTCTTCACGAAGGGAATCAACTTCATGAGCATCCATACTGCCTTTAAAATCCAAGACATAAAGATTCGGCTTCTGTAAACCTTTCAGCCCTGCTTTAGCCTCTGCTTTTTTCTGCTTGGCGTCATTTTTTTGCTGTTTCTTCAATGCCTTTTGCCAGATTTTTTTCTCTTCTTCACTCATTCGAGCCTGTTGCATCTGACGTTGTTTTTCCTTATATGACTTACCAAGATTGGTAAGTTTCAATTCCCCTTTGTGCATTGTTTTACGTACACCTAATCCGATACAAACTACCACCAAAACGACGATGGCTAAAACAACCGTGAGCACTTTGGCTACGAACAATCCGTATAGAGACAAATATTCCACAGATCCACCTTTATTAACTTATGATGAACAATATGTTTCATTCTAACCAAAAACCGAAAGCTGCGCTCTAACAGTTTACTTAACCTAATCTCAATTAGCGTGCTACTCTTTTGCCAATTCCGGCAAATTTGACGGGAACTTTAAGTTTTGTTCTGATGAAGGACGCATATGCCATCTTGAGATGGCAATCTATATGTAGAAATAAATAGATTGACAAGCAACACAGGAAAATTGCCCGATGTTTGATTACCACCCCGATAGTGACCTGCTGCAACAAAAAATCATTTTAGTAACCGGTGCTGGCGATGGCATCGGACGCGAAGCCGCACTGACTTATGCCCGTCATGGTGCTCAGGTTATTTTGCTCGGGCGCACTACCGCAAAACTGAAAACCGTCAAGCAGCAGATTGAAAACGATGGCGGTTTACCAGCTGATGTTTATACGATGGATTTGCTGACCGTGACCGCAGAAGAATGCCAGGCGTTTGCCCGTGAATTGGCACAGTGTTATTCCCGTTTAGATGGCGTTTTGCACAACGCAGGGCTGCTTGGGGTTGTCGCACCGATCATAGAGCAACCTACCCAGCTTTGGCACGAAGTCATGCAAGTGAATGTCAATGCTACTTTTATGCTGACTCAGGCATTAATTCCTCTTTTATTGGAATCCACCTGTGGTTCTTTAGTCTTTACCAGCTCCAGTGTCGGCCGGGAAGGCAGAAGCGGTTGGGGAGTCTATTCTGTTTCCAAATTTGCCACGGAAGGTCTGATGCAAGTTTTGGCACAGGAATATCAGCATACTTCCCTGCGCATTAACTGTATCAACCCGGGAGGTACCCGCACCAATATGCGGGCCAGTGCCTTTCCTGATGAAAACTCAGCCAAATTAAAAACACCGGCGGATATCATGCCTGTCTATCTTTATGTCATGGGCGATGACAGTCGCAATGATTCTGGTATCAGTTTTGATGCCCAACCCGGTCGCAAAGCAGGGCCTGCCGAATAATGACCAGAGATAATAGCCAGTACCAAAAAAGGCAACAACGCCAGAAAGAGAAAGTCGATGCCCGTATTGAAGCAGCACAACAAGAACGAGGTATAGTCATCGTATTTACCGGAAACGGTAAAGGGAAAACCACCGCTGCATTTGGCACTGTCGCTCGTGCGATTGGTCATGGACAGCGTGCTGGCATTATCCAATTCATCAAAGGGACATGGGAAAGCGGGGAAAGAAACTTACTGGCACAACAGGGGGCTGAATTTCATGTGATGGCAACAGGTTTTACATGGGAGACACAAAACCGTGAAACAGATACCGCAGCCTGCCAATCAGCATGGAAACATGCCCTGAGGATGTTATCTGACCCTTCGTTGCACCTTATCGTGTTAGATGAATTGACTTATATGGTCAGTTACGGCTATCTGGAACTAACCGATGTCCTGACAGCCCTAAAACAACGACCGTCACATCAGAGCGTGATTATCACCGGACGAGGATGCCATCGGGAATTGTTGGAATATGCCGATACGATCACAGAAATGCGTCCGGTAAAACATGCTTTTGATGCCGGAATCAAAGCGCAAAAAGGCGTTGATTGGTAAACAAACCCGCTGTTTCAAATAGAATCAGCATCAATGCTGACGTCAACTGAAACAGCGGATTGAGAAAATTAACGACCTTTAGGCGTTGTTTTTCTTCCTGCATTCTGACGAGAGCTGCTTGCAGGGCGTTTTCCCGATGGACGGGATGCAACCTGCGCATGTCGTTTTACTGCACGGCGAATTTGGTTAGCCTTGATGCGACGTTGATCACGTTCAACGGCAACTTTAGTCACAACCTCTTCGCCTAAACCGACCAGTTGACGTAAATAGTTAGTCTGTTCCAGCCCCAACTCAGTCCAACCACCGCGCGGCAAACCTTTCGGCAGATTGATATCACCATAACGCACACGTATCAGGCGGCTGACCTGCACACCAACAGCTTCCCACAAACGTCTGACTTCGCGGTTGCGGCCTTCTGTCAAAGTAACGTTGTACCATTGGTTGATGCCTTCTCCACCTTTGAACGTGACAGTTTTGAATGAAGCCGGGCCATCTTCCAATTGCACACCTTGCGTCAATTGACGAAGTTTTGCATTATCCACTTCACCAAAAACACGAACCGCATATTCACGTTCAACTTCACAGCTTGGGTGCATCAGGCGATTTGCCAATTCCCCATCAGTGGTAAACAGCAATAATCCGCAGGTGTTGATATCCAGACGCCCTACTGCGATCCAACGTGCACCTTGCATTTTTGGCAGGCGGTCAAAGACAGTCGGACGGCCTTCAGGATCATGGCGGGTACACAATTCGCCTTCCGGCTTGTAATAAGCCAGAACACGGCAAACAGTTTTCTGTGGTTCTTTGATAGTTAAAATCCGCCCATCCAGACGAACTTTTACTGAGGGTTTAACTTCGATTCGATCACCCAACGTTGCGGTCTTGCCATCAATGCTAATGCGCCCTTGTTGGATATACCCTTCAATTTCGCGACGGGAACCATGACCAGAACGCGCGAGAACTTTTTGTAACTTTTCTGTTTTATCGCTCATTGAGCAACCTCTGTTGTCGCCTTCACAGGCGTCGTGCTTAAAATAAAAAAAAACGTCAATTACTCACCTTATAAAAAAGGTGTTACATCACCTTCGCCTTCGCGAAGAATTACTGGTGAATCACCAGTTAAATCCACTACTGTCGTCGGTTGCTGCCCAAGATAACCACCGTGAATGATTAAATCAACTTGTTTACTTAATGAATCCTTAATCTCTTCGGGATCGGACTCAGCAAAATCATTTCCGGGTAAAATTAAGCTACATGACATCAGTGGCTCACCCATCTCTTCCAGCAGCGCCAAAGCGATAGGATTAGAAGGAACACGCAACCCGATGGTTTTACGTTTTTCATTCATCAAACGACGAGGGACTTCTTTCGTCGCTTGTAAAATAAAGGTGTAATTTCCCGGCGTGTTATTTTTGATCAATCTGAATGCCTGATTATCCACATGAGCATAAGAGGCAATTTCAGAGAGATCACGACACATCAACGTAAAATTGTGGCGTCCTTCCAATTGCCGAATACGGCATATGCGGGTCATCGCATCTTTGTTTTCGAGGCAACAACCCATGGCATAGCCTGAATCAGTAGGATAAATGACAACACCACCCTTTTTCAGCATGTCCACACTCTGGTCAATAAGACGTTTTTGTGGATTATCAGGGTGGATATAAAAAAACTGGCTCATAACGATAACCTCTACTTCTATGCAGTTCCAATCCGTGACCAGTCGTGCCATATCGGTACAACATCACCGGGTAACCACAAATTGCGTCCTAGTTCTATCCATGAACAAGGTTGGTGAAAATCCGATCCTAATGATACTTTCAACCCATATTCTCTTGCCAGTTGACCAAGTTGTTGTCTTTCATTAGGGGCTTGCTGGCACTGTGCAACTTCCATTGCATCACCACCATGTTGTTCAAAACAGGCTATTAATCGTTTTAGCCATTTCATTGACAAACCATACCTGCCGGGATGAGCAATTACAGCCTGTCCCCCTGCCTGATGAATGGTTTCAATTGCCTGCTCAATTGTACACCATTGTGGAGGAACATAACCGATTTTCCCCTTCGCTAAATATTTTTTGAATACTTTGGGAATAGTCGGTTCAATACCCGCATCTACCAGATAACGGGCAAAATGGCCGCGAGTGATCTGCCCTCCATTAGCCAGACGGGATGCACCTTCCCAAGCATCGGGAATACCTGCTTTAGCTAAGCGACGACCAATTTCAATACCACGCTGTTTCCTTAAATCAACCTGATTAGCTAAAAATTTTCTTAAGGAAAGAGAGTTAATATCAATATTTAAACCAACAATATGAATTTCAAAACTCTCCCATAATGTCGAAATTTCAACACCGGATGTCAGTGTCAATGGCAGATTATTTTGCTGGATATGATTTAAGGCAGGAGGAATTCCTTCCGTCGTATCATGATCGGTGATTGCCAGCACATCAATGCCCATGGAAATGGCTCTGTCCACCAGCTGTTCAGGTGATAAAACCCCATCTGAAGCAGTCGTATGGCTATGCAGATCATAGCGTTTTGTCATTTCACTGGCGGCTTCAGTCATTGTCCTGTACCTGTTTTTTTGGATGGGAAACTAAGGGTACTCTCTATCAAGTGACATCAAGTACGAAGCGGAAATGATAACACAGGAAATGAGATTGAAGGGGAGTGAATTTAAGGCTAAAAAACCAGCCCTCATAATAGAGAGCTGGCTCAGCTTTATTTATCATAACAAATGGCATGAGGTGGACAATAAATCTGGGGTGGTGCTTGTATAACTGAAAAATAAACATTCGCTGACTGATTTTGTCCACAAGATTGGCTAGAAGCATTTAAAGTATAATTTCCAATATTTAATAAAAATCCGCCAAAAAAAGGTTCTCCATAATTCCATTTTCCTTTTTTGCCAACGTTAACTTTGGTCGTCTTTTTATTTCCTGACGACGATTCAACTACTTCAATAAGAACTTTCGATTCAGGGGTTCCTGTACCTGACACATAGACCCAACCTGAATGACTGACCCAAGAGGTAGTTTCATAGTTATCTCTATTCAAAGGCTCAGTAATTCGAAAATCTTTATTATAAGTAATGTTCACCTTTTGATTTACTATGGGGCTTATTGAATGACCATTTGGTGTAAGAGATTGTGCCGCTATTAAATTATGTCCCCCTAATCCAATATCATCGACACGACAACTCCAACTACCATCTGTCTGTGACGTTTGTGTTGTGCAAGTTGAGGAGTGTCCACCATCGGATTCTACTTTTAAAGAGACATAGGCACCTTTTGTTGCCGTTCCCATCACAAATGCGGAGGTCGGACTGTATGAGTTTTGATCCAGACAAAATGCATCTGCTGTAATATCAATTTTTATATCTTGTACTCCATAGAGCACCTCATAATTTCTAGTGATAGATTTGACAGAAGGTGTTCCGTCCACCCATTGCTGGGCCAAAAACTGATATGCTCCTAGTACAGACTGAACTGTAGGACAGCTCCAGTTTTGCTGTTCATCTACTAAAACATCACAAATCTTCTTGCCTGAAGAAGAAATGGTCACTCTTGCACCAACTTGCCCTTTTCCACTAATCTCATACGTTTTTGTCGTAATTTTTTCCCCTTCTGTCGGTGTAAGTACAGCAATATCACGTACGCCATATATCACTTCATAGTTCCGCGTCACTGGCTTACCTGAAGGTACACCATTCACCCATTGCTGCCCTAAAAGTTTGTGAGTTCCGGGGATAGATTTATAATTATACGGACAAACCCAATCTTGATTTTCGTTCACCAAAACATCACATGTCACTGCACCATTGACAGTTACTCGCGCGCCAACCTGCCCTTTGCCGCTAATCCAATAAGAACTTTTGTCAATCTGCTCCCCTTCTGTTGGGTTTCGTATACTCATTTGTAAATTGTCCCCATAACGCACCTTAAAACTTCTGTTAATCTGGGAACCCGCATCATCTACCACCGCTACATCATAATCCCCCGGCACAGAACTGTAAGGCCCGCATGTCCAAGTGTAATCTTCTTCATTGAGCTGAGCGACACAATCATCATTACCCCCAAATGCTTGTACCGTGACTGTTTTGGCATTACTTGGCATCGTACCGCTAAAGGTATATGAAGGTGTTTTTATCACTTCATCTTCTTTGGGCGTTTCCACTGTTAACGTCGTTTCACCAGCAGCAGGTTCAATCTTAAATGTAACCTTTGCTGTAGATTGACGCACCTTATCCAAAAAGGCTGTTGCCACCAGTTTTTGTTCTCCTTTAACTGCGGTATCCAGACCATCAAGCCATTCCCAATTGCCCTGTTCATCCACAGTGACGCCATTTTTACAGATCTGGGAAAGTACTTTTTCAGCCAGACAAACGGTTGTTCCCGGTTCGCCTGTCCCTCGCGGTAAAATATTTTCAAGGTGTCGGTATACCCCACCATTATGCGGTTGAGTGATAACTACAGGTTTAATGGTTTTAGTCTGAACTTCAAAAGAGATTTGCGATGTTGAATTTAACTGATCACTGATAAATTGATCAGCAGAAAGGGTATATTTACCGTCTTCGGGCTGATAAGGCCCACAAGACCATTGACCCGATGAAGCATCAACAGTGGTATTACAATTATCAGCACCACCGAAGCCCTCAATATATACCTGAGCGTCCTTTTCTCCCGTGCCTGAAATAGTAAAAGGCAGTTTTGTTATTTTTGCTCCATGCACCGGGTTTTTGATTTGTATTTTTGATTTGGTGACTTCGTACTTACGCCTAACCTGTGAGGTTCTTTCATAAGTATCGCCTAATTCTCCCAACTGAGCTGAACCTGTTTTTTTATATTGAGCTGCATAAAGGAAAAACTTCCCTTCGTTGATTGCTGTCAGAATGGGATTATCAGGACATGTCCATTTTCCTTTTTCATCCACCGTTGCTGTACAAATTAATCCACTACTTGAAATCGGAAACGTTACTTTTTCTAGTGGCAGGAGATATTCTGAACCCGCAACAAAAACGAGTTGACCGGGGCTTCCCTGACCTTTAACAGAAATTCCGTCATTTAACCTATATTGCGCATCTGTTTCAGGTTCAGTGATACGCATCGGGACAGTAAAATTCCATTTAATAGGCTCACCGACGTTCACACCATTTTGAGTTTCCTGTAATGTCATCACATAAGTATCGCCTCCGAAAATATCTCCCGGATGAATTGTGAACTCCCAAAAGAAGCCAAGAGCACCGCTCAGTAATTGACCTGCTTCACCTAATGCAGCAAAAAATCCACCAATCAAACTACTTAGAAAACCGCCAAATCCACCGCCACCACTTCCTCCACCAGCAGGTCCACTAAACGTGCCAGAAAAGTTGATGGGATTATCCGGATCAACAGTTGAATTATTCTTGGGGTTATTTATTTCAAATTTTTTCTGTTCGGGTTCGTCATCATCATTTTTATCTTTAATCGTAATGTGTGTGACATCGGTGGCGACAACTTTTCCTTCTTTTATCAATTCGGCGGTTAACTCATAAGTGCCTGCCGGGAAAATGATTGGTTTACCACATTGCCAGTTACCATTGTCACTAACCACAGCCCCTGTACAGATAACTGTTTCATTACTCAGATTTTGATTGTTTTTTTCCAACGCTAATGAAGGGGCAATCTTACGTCTTTTAATAGCGACTTCATCTCCTGGTACATTAGAACTTCCTGACAAAAAACTTGTGCTACCTACAGTATCTGTTTCTCCTTCAGAAGGTGTATTAATTTTAACTTCTGGGGTTTTTATACGAAAATAGCTTCTTTCAGGAAGTAATCGCATCCAATTATTTTTGATATTGTTCAATCCCACTGGATGATACTTATCTGCTACTTCAATATAATAGAGTCCATCCTTCAATTTCAATGAAGAAGGAAGGAGAATATCCCAAGTTGGAAAATTATTTTTCCCTGAATAAGTTTTATATTCTATTGGAACTTCATCAGAATATTCCCCATTTTCCAATGGAATCTTTATATAAATCTCTTTCTCATCTTTTCCTTTACATTTAGAAGCTTCTGAAACAGGAGGTGAATTATCTTCTTTCTTCATGCAGATAGAGTATTCTGAAGGTAATACCTCATCTTTATTAGGTAAAGTGTATTCTTCATTATCACCACCATAGCCAGAGATTTTTTTATTTTTAAGTTCAGTTGATATAATTTCATCTGGGCTATCATTACTATATTTATTAATAAATGTAGGTTTAAAATACCTTCCTATGAAACTCTTTTCCGTACGCAATGTTTTATTATCAAGGGGATCAACTCCTTCAACTTTTTGTATTGCATCTACTTCAATATCGAATAACCAAAAAGTGGAGTCTTCAGTTCCCCCTGAAGAATTTAACAAATAAAACCCCCTACTATTAACTCTATTATCTTGGCAATTCACATTCCCTCTTTTAAAAACACAAACACGATTAGCATTCTCATCATGCGAAACGTCAAGATCCAAGAGTTTTTTATATTTATGAATTGGATTTTTTTCTTTTAGAGATAATTCTATTGCTGTAACAGTTTTCTTTTTCGAAAGAGATATATTAACTTGATCATAAAGATTTACGTCTTTTGTATTTTGATTTGCCGTTATTCTAATACCTATATTTTCCTCCTCAAGTTCTTCTTTAATTTCCTGAATAAGTTCAGTTCGTACAGTACATAGCCATTTACCATATTCATTTGTTTTTATTGGTTCATTTTTCCTAATCTCTTGACATAATTCCTTTCCTTTATAACCATAACCATTTGAATTAACTTGCAATATCACTTGAACTTCTGAACTAGGTTCAGCATAACCACGTAACCAAATATCCTCAGTATAAATAGTTAATCCATCAACCGGGTAAATGATTCCAAATTCTTTCGCAACAGAAGGTATTTTTGCTTGTACAGTATCTTTTGTCCATGTTTCACTTTTCGGTGACGAGTCTGAAGTCTCACTGGCACTGATAGTTACCTCATAATTTCTTGTTTCATCTAGATCTTTAAAAAAACTCTCACGTGGAATAGTGCATTTCCATTCCAGAGAATTATTAACTTTACATTCAACTGAGCCTTGTAAAATATCATCGATAGAATAAACAAGTTGAATTTTACTCGACGCCTTTCCAAAACCTTTAATAATAATATCCTCATCTCGCTTTCTTAAATTAGCATTCCAATCTGGAGTATAAATCCAAATATGTTGCATGGTACTGGAAAACCACTTCATAAGTCTCAAGGAGGAATCTGAATGCTTATCAGTTACATCTGAAACTAAGACAGGAAGATAATTATTCTCCCCATTTCTCCCTTTAGCCATTTCGTCTCCAAAAGAATTCACACCAATAATGGTGTCATCCCAAAAAATTGGGCCTCCAGAGTCTCCGGGTTGTGAAATACCTGGACTGAGTCCTTTATTTTTATTTGCCTCTATAATAATCACCTGTTTTCCATTAGCATCGGAAACAGAGGTTAGAATTTTCACATCAGCTCTATATTGAGTGCCATTATTTGCTTGTTGTTTACCTGTATTTTCATCAATACCCTTAACACCATAACCATAAATAGAAGCTTGATAATAATTACTGTCCAGCTTTTCATAAGCTCCATCGTAGTTAAAGAAGCGACGAACACGACCGTAACGTTCTTCTATTATTGGTTCTTCTATTATTGGCTTTTCTAATCGTATAATAGCGAAATCATTATAACGGTTATCGTCAGGAGTATATTTAAAAAAACTATAGCGTGATGCAGTGCCTATTTCCTTTTCTTTATAATTTTTAATAATATATTCTTTTGTTTTTTGAGCATTCATTTCACAATGTGCAGCAGTAAGAACATATTTCTCAGATATCAAAGAGCCACTACATATAAAATTCAATTCACCTGTAGTATTCTTATGAAAAATACTAACAACCCAAGGTTTACATTTGACATTATTGTCAGGCTCACAACTTTTCTCTCCTCCTATAATAGTTTCTAAAGGTGTAGATTTCAACGCGACATCAGAAAACGACGCACCACAGTAAATTAGGAAAAACAATATAGGGATAAGTCTAATAATAAACATAACAGTCTCCTTAAAAATGGAGTAATAATTATTCACGCTCAATACAAGTCATCTTAAGTTCACCACCAGTACACTCTAATAATTTTTTCTTTCTCGCCACATAATCACTATTACCGCTAACTTCATTAAAGTTAAAAGCATATGTACCTCTTCTGGCATAGTGTTTTTTCTTTGCTATCCATATACCCTTTTTATCTGGAGTCACATCTTCTGATTTTTCTCCTAAGTCCCCAACTATAAGTGATATATCAATTCTTGGTTCAAGACTTTCGATATATGGCATAGATGTTCCATCAAATACCGTGAATACACTGTCATTTTTAGCTTCTACGGAAAAAACCTTAGAACTCAATATAGTCACTGTTTTACTTTCTTGATCAGAACTATCACTCGCCTTAATTTCTATAAAACCTACAGGGATATCTTTAGCTTCAACTGCCCACATTCTATCTTTAGCAAATCCATCAATAGGCTGGATTGGTTGGTCTTGAGAATTTAAAAGTTTCATATCAACCGTAATTTTCCCATCAGTAGCCTTACCACTGATTGAGATATTTTGTGTATCATCAGTTGTTGAAGAAACAACTTCATGATCTTTAGGGTTGGTTATCTCAATCGAACAGTTCACTGTATGATAGGAAATATTTGTTCCTACTAAACTAGGTAAAGTTGTTTTACTATCAGAAAGCATAAAAAATGCATTAACAGATGCATTATAATTAATACCGCAAACAGCATCTAACCCTTCCAAAATCCATTTGCCCGTTCCAGTGTCAATATTTGGAGTGTAACTCGTTGTCGGTGAATAAATTGTTCCATCCCTTTTATAACCTGTTATTTTCACCTGCATCTCTTTTTCATGATCAGCCGTATCACTGTTCACTAGACCTGATAAACTATATTTTCCTACCGGGATAGTTTGTCCATTCTGGATAGAAGTGATTGTTGCTTCACATGGCGGGCCATTGAAAGTAACTTCAGAATTTTCTATATCTCTAATGCTAATTGTTCCGGTAATGCCACAGCTTATCCAGAGTTGACCTATCCAATTTTTATCACCCCCTGTAGATTGAACTGAATAATTATATGGATTGAAATTGGTAATGATTTCAGGAAAATCACCGTCTTCCATCATACCTTTTCCTAAAATTGTAATATAGTTGTTCTCAACTGTTGAGTTCGGTTCAGGTGAGGTAATTATCGGAGGTTCCCAAGCGTTATAATCATCGATAGTTATAACAATATTTTTAGCAGCAGGGTAAACTTCCATATTCTTACAATCTTCACCATCACAAGTTGCTGTAATATCAAGTGGGCAGTCATTATTATTTTTGACATTAATGGCAGTTGACCACTTTAAAGCCCATATACCAAATGATACTCTAAATTCAATATCACATGATTTATGTGCACTTCCATATTCATAAATAGTAGTATTCCACTTTATAAATTTATCTTCAAACTCACACCCCCACGGCCACCACCAAAAAGGTTTAAAACTATTGGAATCTTCAATGTTCTCTTGATGTATATTTTTAGGTTTCAACGTAATATTTTTATCTCCAGTTTTATACATACACTTAAAATCTGCAATTTTAATTTGCAAATCATAAAACTGACTTCCATTCTCAAAAGTCATATTATAATCTGTTGATAAATCACTTCTTTTTCCGTTATTTTTTGAATTACTATCATATTTATTTAAAACAACATTATTACTCATTAATTCATTTGCATAAGAATTATTAAAAAAAATAATAG
>NZ_LFCV01000111.1 GCF_001037465.1 Xenorhabdus khoisanae | reverse complement strand
TTCTACATCACGGTTTGATGGGCAGGAAAAAGAGAGTAAATACTCTTTTGTTCTGTCATCACCAAAAACTGATAATATTTTTCCTATAGTGAGAATTTTTTCTTTAATATTTCTATCGCCTCTTTTTGTTGCGCCTCAAAATCTATTTCTTCAAAATGCTTCTCTCTTGGTTTTCTATTAGCTCTCCTTAGCATTTTAATTGCTTTGGGATCAGTAATGACAATTTGGCGGAAAAATGATGAGGTGGCCATTTTATTCCTCTTTTATTTAGATTAACTAAGTTACTTGAAATAGTAATTAATGTTTTTTCTCTGTAAGGAAAGTATATCGGTATTGCCATATAGCACAAGACTCTGTTTTAAAGAAAACAGAGCCAGCTCGAAAAATTTCAATAAGGATTGAAACTTATTTTCAATGTTTAGCGATATCAGCAAATGAACAATTAAGTAGTTGGCATAAGTCAGTGGGTGATAATTCAATATCTAATCCACGCTTGCCACCGGAAATAAACAGAGTTGGTAAAGTTTGCGCCTGAATGTCAATAACAGTCGGTAGGCGCTTTTTTTGTCCCAGTGGGCTAATGCCGCCAACGAGGTAACCGGTAATTTTTTGTGCCAGCAGAGGGTCAGCCATATCTGCTTTCTTGGCTTTAAAAACTTTGGCGATTTTTTTCAGATCGAGCTGCCCGGAAACAGGCGTAACGGCAACAGCAAGGTTTTTGGCATCGCCATTCAATGAGACCAATAGTGTCTTAAAAACCTGATTAGCATCTAAGCCGAGTTTTTTAACTACTTCATCACCGAAATTATGTTCATTGGCATCATGTTCATAAGGATGAAGTTTGAAATTGATTTTTTGCTTTTCCAGCAAAACAACAGCGGGAGTCATGTTTTTTTCCTGTAACTATTTATCTACGGAAATGAGATAGGTGAATACGTTGTTATTCCTGCGGTTTTAACAGCATTTGTTGTAAATTATTCTCGCCGTGAAGATGTAAGGCTCCTACAGCAACCAGATATTTTCCTTCTGGTAAGCGATGTAATTGCTCACTCCATTGATGGTTGCGTTCAATCATTAGACTTTGATAAATCTCTTCACAGAATGTCATCGGCAGTATCTGATCTTGTTGCTCAGGTTTATAATTCATCCACCAGCTAATCATAGTCTGCAAAGCACGGGCATTAGTATGCCAATGGATAATTGTATCTTCCAACAGAGAAAGGCCGCCATTTGGCAGGCAGGTGAGTAGATTAACCTGCGTATCCGTTCCTTCCAATTCGATAATAGGTGTATTGATGGCTTTTGCACTGTTCAGCAATTGGTAATCAATGCCGTATTGAGGACGTAATCCTAAATATTGGGCTTGAGCGGCTTGTAATATTAATGCGACTTGCCATGACGGCAATGAATCAAGAAGAGCAACAGGATGCTGGATCTCCCGGCAGTAGTGCTGTAAGCGCTCAAAGTGTTCGGAGGATAAACGCTGTGACAGGGCAACTTGCTCAGGAAACTGTTCCTTGAAAGGAGAGTCAACCTGTGTGATATCAGCTTCGACAATCAGAGCATCAGATTGTTCTAGTTGATCGAGCAGTACTTCCGAAAGTGGGAGCATATTTTCTGTTCCCATATGAATACTGCCAACAACATGTAATTGTATGTTTTGATTAAGATTAATGTCAAAAGCAGGATAGGGGTAATGCCGTTGAGAATTTAGCCCTAATATTTTGTTGAAATATTTCATTAATTTTCCCACTTTGCATACTCCGGTGGTTGGCATTGAAGGGTATGCTAACCCGTTAAGAGTTAACAGGAAAGGGGGAAAAGTGCGGGATGAAAAGCCAAACCAAATATGTTTAGCTTTTCATCGGTTGGAGAAAACTTTCTGAATGTTATTTTAGGATTTTGTCTTGAAGCGCAATAATCGATTGGCATTACTCACGACAGTAATTGAAGATAGTGCCATTGCCGCACCAGCAACGACAGGATTCAGTAATGTGCCTGTGAAAGGATATAAGATACCTGCTGCAATTGGGATGCCTAATGTATTGTAGACAAAGGCCCCAAACAGGTTCTGTTTCATATTGCGCAATGTTCCTCTGGATAATTCAACCGCATCAGCAACACCGTGCAGACTATGGCGCATAAGAGTAATCGATGCCGTTTCAATGGCAATATCACTGCCACCTCCCATGGCGATGCCGACATCTGCCTGTGCTAATGCGGGAGCATCATTAATGCCATCACCGATCATGGCCACTTTTTTACCTTCTGTCTGGAGCGCTTGAATGGCTGCTGCTTTGCCATCAGGCAGGACACCGGCAATCACCTGATCAATCCCGGCCTCTTTCGCAATGGCATTGGCTGTCACTGGATTATCTCCTGTCAACATGACCAAACGATAGCCTTGATGGTGTAAACGTTGCAGGGCAGAAATAGTATCTTGACGCAAGGGATCCCGGATGGAAAACAGGGCCGCGACTTTCCCATTAACAGCCAGAATAACGGGAGTGATGCCTTTTCCTGCCTGTGCGGCAATTAATGGCTTTAATTCTGCGGTTTCAACCTGATTTTGCTCAAGCAATTTTTGGTTACCCAATAACAGAGTGGTATCACCAATCTCTCCGCGTATTCCGAGTCCCGTTAATGTGCGGAACTGTTGTATTTCAGGTAACTTTTGTCCTTCAACTTTATCTAAAATGGCTTTTGCCAGAGGATGGTTTGAACCATTTTCCAAGGCACCCGCCCATACCAATACTTGTTCTTCGGTAAAGCCGTTAAAGGTATGGATCTCTGACACCTGAGGCATGCCTTCGGTCAAGGTGCCGGTTTTATCAAAGACAATCGTATCCAATTGGCTGGCTTGTTGCAGTGCATCGGCATCGCGTACCAATACACCTAACTCTGCTGCCCGTCCCACCCCAGAGATGATGGACATGGGTGTTGCCAGCCCAAGTGCGCAGGGGCAGGCGATAATCAGCACCGTAGTCACGATGACCAACGCGTACATGATTTGTGGAGCAGGGCCGATAAAGTACCAGATAGCGCCAGCAATCAGGGCGATGGCAACAACAACAGGCACAAATATTGATGATATTTTATCTGCCAGTTGGCCGATTTCTGGTTTACTGCTTTGTGCCTGACGCACTAATTTAATAATGCGTGACAGCGTGGTTTGGCTGCCGACTGCATTGGCTTTAAACAATACCGTTCCATCCTGAACAACGGTACCGGCATGTACAGCATCCCCGATGGATTTTTGTTGAGGAATGGGTTCTCCGGTCAGCATGGCTTCATCCAGCCAAACCGTACCCTGGATGATTTCACCATCGACAGGAACACGGTCTCCTGTTACCAGACGTAATGTCATATTAGGTTTAACATCAGCGAGTGGCAGTGTTTTTTCGCCTTCCGTAGTGACCACACGAGCTGTTGGAGGCGTTAAATCTAATAATCGTTCAAGTGCTTTGGAAGAACGTTGACGGACCCGTTGTTCCAAGGCATGACCAAGGTTGATTAAACCAATGATCATGGCGCTGGCTTCATAATAAAGATGACGAGCTTGTGGAGGGAAGATCTCAGGCCACAAATTGACGCTTATTGAATAGAGCCATGCTGCGCCAGTACCGAGGGCTACCAATGTATCCATAGTTGCGCTGCCATTTTTCAGGCTTTGCCACGCATTGCGATAAAAATGCCCACCAGCAAAGACCATGACAGCAAGTGTCAATAGCCCAATAGTCAGCCAAATAGTGTGGTTTGACGGTGTGAGCATCATATTATCACCCATCATGCCCCAAATCATGACAGGTATCCCAACGATTAAAGCAAAGGCTGACTGCCAGCGAAAACGGCGCATATTGGCTTGCGCAACTTGTTGCTGGCGTTCACGGCGTTCCGTTTCATCCTGAATGATTTCTGCGCCATAACCGGCTTTGATGACCGCTTCAACCAAGGCATTTGGTGAGGCATTGCCTGTGACCAATGCGCTTCTTTCCGCAAGATTGACTCTGGCGTGCTCTACACCATCAACGGATTGCAGTGCTTTTTGTACTTTGCTGACGCAACTGGCACAACTCATGCCATCCAGTAATAGCTGAACACTGTCATCATCAACAACGTTGATTTTGTCGTGCTCAATTGGCGCTGTTTCAATTGCACTTGTTTTTATTGGAGACGCTTTTACCGGAGATACTTTTATTGAGGAGGAAAATATTGCCGCTGCCAAAGACTCCGGAGTTTGTGGAACAGATGTTGTCAGCGGCTCAGTTTTTGGGAAGGCTAATTCGGCCTGGTATCCGGCTTGTTTGACGGCATTAATTAAAACGCTGCTCTCTGCTTTACCGTAGATCTTTGCGGTTTGAGTATCGACTTCTGTAGCGATGACACCTTCGACAGTTTCTAATGCTTTTTGTGTTTTACCTGCACATCTCATGCAGCTTAAACCTGATAGCCGCAATTCAATATCAGGTTGCGTGGCAACAGAAGCGGCATAATCTTCGGCGATAATCGCTGCAATTAATACATCAGACGAGACATCGCCGATAACTTTGGCATAATTTAAACTCACATCGACCTGTTCAACACCGGCTATTTTTTCCAGTGCTTTTTTGACGGTACCAACACAATGCATACAAGTTAAGCCTTGAAGTGCAAGAATGGTTGTTGTGGACATAACAATATCTCCTGATACAGAGTGGTATACTTATCATTAAGGCTAAACCTTCCTGCAAGGGGAAGGTCAAGGGGGAATTATGAATATCAGTGAAATTGCCCAGAAGACCGGTTTGACCAGTAAAGCTATCCGGTTTTATGAAGAAAAAGAGCTGATTACTGCGCCGGAGCGGGGAGATAATGGCTATCGTTATTATCAGCAAAAGCACATTGATGAGTTGGTACTCCTGCGTCAGGCGAAAGAAGTTGGGTTTACGCTGGGGGAATGTCGCGAATTGTTGCGATTATTTCGTAACCCCAGTCGTCACAGTGCAGATGTAAAAACAGCGACTCTCCAAAAAGTGGCTGAAATAGAAAAGACGATTGTGGAATTGCAAAAGATCAAGGAAAAGTTGCTGGTATTGGCGGCTGAATGTCCGGGAGATGATGGAGCGGATTGCCCCATCATTGAGCATTTATCTGGCTGCTGTTACCATCACTGTTAATGGGGAATCGGTCTCACCTTTAATGTGATTCCGTCAACGGCGATGACTTCAACTTCAGTATTGGCCGGGAGATCCCGGTCACAATGAACGCGCCAACTGCCATCAGCCAGTTTGACTCGCCCCAAACCGTTTTCGGTATCCGTGATTAAACGGGTACGCAGGCCAATTAATTGGTGATTTTTCTGATTAAGAACTTTATCACTCGCTTGGCGTGGGCGGTGGCGTAGCCAGCTACGCCATGCAATAACAGAAAGCAAGGTCAGAACAGCAAACAGAATGCCTTGCAGTTCCCAGCCCATATTGGGGAAAATCCATGTGATCAGGGCAACAATGACGGCTGCGGTTCCTGTCCACAATAGATATCCCCCCGCTCCCAGCAATTCCGCAATCAGAAGCAGTCCACCAAAACAGAGCCAGAACCAAGCTGGCTGAGTGGCGATCTGTTCAATCATGGTTATTTATCCTGTTTGCTCTTCTTGCTTTCGCCAATTAATTCAGCAATACCACCAATGGCTCCCATCAAGTTGCTGGCCTCAAGTGGCATCATAATAACTTTGCTGTTATTTGCGGCACCAATGTTGGTGAGGGCATCAGTATATTTTTGGGCGACGAAGTAGTTAATTGCCTGCATATCACCATCGGCAATGGCATCAGAAACCATTTTAGTTGCACGTGCTTCTGCTTCTGCGGCGCGTTCACGGGCTTCCGCCTGAAGGAAGGCAGATTGACGTTCACCCTCTGCTTTCAGGATTTGTGATTGCTTTTCCCCTTCCGCTTTCAAAATGGCTGCCTGACGAATACCTTCCGCCTCAAGAATATCTGCACGTTTGGTACGTTCAGCTTTCATCTGAGCATTCATCGCAGAGATCAATTCTTTAGGTGGACGCACATCGCGGATCTCAATACGGGTGATCTTAACTCCCCAAGGGTTGGTGGCTTCATCAACGATTGTCAGCAGACGGCTGTTGATGGAATCGCGCTGAGACAGCATTTCGTCCAGTTCCATTGAACCCAGCACGGTACGGAAGTTGGTCATAGTCAGATTAATGATGGACAACTCCAGATTGCTGACTTCATAAGCCGCCCGTACCGGATCGACCACTTGAATAAAGCAGACTGCATCAATGGTCACGTTCGCATTATCGCGAGAGATGACTTCTTGTGATGGAATATCCAGAACTTGTTCCATCATATTGATTCTACGGCCAATGCGATCAACAAATGGCATGATGATATGCAGGCCGGGCGTCAATGTACGGGTATAACGCCCAAAGCGTTCAACCGTCCATTGATAGCCTTGTGGAACAGTCTTCACACAGGTAAAGACGATAACGACAGCAATAATGATGAGGATTGGTACCGCACCAAGAGAGAGTAAATCCATAACAATTCCCTTATTCGTTAATTATGGAATATATAAGTTTTCTTTACTTAATGAAGTAAAGAGTATACATGACGGCGATATTTAGATGCCAGTGCATCCCCGATGCCCAGTGCAGAAATAATATCCATCATTGTCTTTTTCACTGCGCCATCGGCAGCCGCAAGATCTTTTTTCAAAAAGCCTAACAGCAATTCAAGAGCTTCTTCATCACGCCCGACATCGTGTAATTTTGACGCAAGTTGAATGGCAAGTTCTGCATTTTCTGGTTGAGTCGCCAACTCTTGCTGTAGTTGTCGAATCTCAGGTGAATCTGCGGCCTCTTTCTGGGACTTAATGTGTTCAAGTAACGCATGATAGCGTTCGTCCTGCTCTTCTAATGGAACGGTATCCAGCAGTTTTTGGGCGTCTTCAAGGTGATTGAGCAAAAGATACACTTGGGTTAACAATAAAGTAATCTCAGTATCTTGAGGCGTTTCTTTGTGAATTTCTTTCAATAAAGACAATGCTTCCTGATTTTTGCCTTCGGCAAGAAGAGCATCCACTTGCTCTAATGGTGATTTTTCCTCTTGGATCAGAAGCTGGGAAAAAATTTTTCTGATAGATTCATCTGTTTGAATGCCTTCAAAGCCCTGAACAGGCCGGGCTTCCTGCACAAACAGTACCGTAGGCAAGCCACGTACCCCAAATTGTGCAGCAAAATGAGGAAGTTGGTCACAATTGACTTTAGCCAGAATAAATTGCCCGGCATATTCGTGTGCAATTTTATCAAGGGTTGCTTCTAATTCATGGCAATGCAGGTCTTGCGGAGACCAAAAGTAGAATACGACGAGTTGGGTGAGTGAGTGCTGAACAATTTGAGAAATATTTAATTCATCAATATTAATGATATAGGCAGTACTATTGTTTGTATTCACTGTGGGTTCCATGGGCGTTTCTCTCTGATTCGTTGCTGGGCGATTACATGAATAAATAAGACCCGTTTGTACGTTTTTCAATGTCTATTAGCTTTTATTAGTCTTAGCTTTGCCAACGTACGATTTTATCGAGCCATCTTTCCGGGAGTATACGACGCGACACTTTTACGACGTGAGTTAATAATGTAACAGAATAACGTAATTTGGGGTTGGGACTTTCCAAGGCGTGAATCAGTTTCGAAACAACATCTTCAGGCATCAGTGTAAAACGACTGGCAAGGCTCGGGTTTTCGACAGGATGATCTTGCTGCGTTTGATTCACATTCTCCGTAAAACGTGTATTAATTGGGCCTGGTTCTATCAGGCTGACTTTAATGCCTGTTTTTGCTAATTCTCCTCGCAAGGCATCTGACCATGCTTCGAGGGCATATTTACTGGCAGCATAGGCTCCACGCCCAGGAGTTGAAAGTAGCCCCATAACAGAACTGGTCTGGACAATCCGTCCTGCGCCATAAGCACGTATGGCTGGCAGTAATAAGCAGGTAAGTTGGTGAGTACCAAAAAAATTCGTGGAAAATTGTTTTTCCATCTGTTCACGAGAAATGCTTTCCAATGGGCCATAAACGCCGAATCCGCCATTATTGAATAGCCCAAATAAACGGCCATTGGTTAATTCGATTACTGTTTTGGCTGCACGTTCAACACTTTCTTTATCGTCTAAATCCAGTTCAATCGGTTCGAATTCCAACTCACGCATATGAGCCAAATCATCAGGCTTGCGGCAGGCTGCAAGCACACGGTAACCGCGTTGATGGAGTGTTTTGGCCGCCGCTAACCCGATCCCACTGGAACACCCTGTAATAAGAATAGCTTTTTGCATAAATTTACCTGTTTATCTGCATCAATTTATGGAAATAAATGATTTACTATTGAGAAATATTTTGATTAAACGCTTACTCTCAGTAAGCGTTTATTGTTGCAGATAGCCTGAATACTGACTGCGCACAAAATGACAAATAAAATAGTCTTTTAGAGTAAGCTATTAAGAATGGTTGATATATGCCGATAGTTTATTGGACATCCAATCAGCAATAAAAGGCTGCGCAGCTTGATTGGGGTGCATCCCATCATCTTGCATCCATTCTGGTTTAATAACAACGTGCTCCATGAAAAATGGTAGCAGAGGAATTTGGTTGCGTTCAGCCAGTGCAGGATAAATTTTTGCAAAGGATTCGGTATAGCGTTTTCCATAATTAGGTGAAATCCGGATTTGCATTAACAGTGGTTGCGCGCCGGCTTGTTTGATCAAAGTAATGCCCTGTTGCAAATCTTGCTCTATGTTTTTAACGGGAAAACCACGCAATCCATCATTTGCACCAAGCTCTATCAGAACCCACTTGGGATTGTGTTGTTTCAATAATTCAGGCAGACGTTCAAATGCCTGTGCTGTCGTATTGCCGCTGATGCTGCCGTTAACGATGGTTGTTTTTTTTCCAGCTTGCTGCCATTGCTTTGCCATTAGTCTGGGCCACGAATGTTCAACGGGCAGGCGATACCCGGCACTGAGGCTATCACCCAATATCAGCAGGGTATCAGCCGCCACCGCTCTGGCGCTGCATAGAACCAACAATAAAAGGAAAAATACATGGCTGTAGAAAGTATTCTTGAAGTTCATCATCTCACTAAACATGTCGGTCAAGGGGAAGAGGTAATTAATATATTGCAAGGTATTGAGTTGGTTGTCGAGCCAGCACAGACAATTGCATTAATTGGTGAATCAGGATCGGGCAAATCAACCCTTTTGGGAATTATTGCCGGATTGGATGATGGTAGCGGGGGAGAGGTTCACCTGTTGGGGCAAAATATCAGCCGCATGAATGAAGAGGAAAGAGCGCAATTAAGGGCAGAAAATGTGGGTTTTGTTTTCCAATCGTTTATGTTGATCCCTACCTTGAACGCTTTAGAGAATGTCCAGCTTCCCGCGTTGTTGCGTGGTGAGTCAGAAAATCAAAGTCGTCAGCAAGCCATCGAATTACTTGAACAGTTAGGATTGGGAAAACGCCTAAAACATATGCCGGCCCAACTTTCAGGCGGAGAACAGCAGCGGGTGGCTTTGGCCCGGGCGTTCTGTACCCGCCCCAAAATTCTGTTTGCTGATGAACCAACAGGTAATCTTGATCGCCAGACAGGTGATCGCATTGCTGATTTATTGTTTTCCCTCAATCATGATTACGCCACGACTTTGATTCTGGTGACCCATGACAGTCAACTCGCTGCCCGCTGTCAGCATCGTTTACGTTTGGTGGATGGCAAATTGCGGGAGGAAGCATGATTTGGCGCTGGTTTTGGCGTGAATGGCGTACCCCGTCTCTTCTGATTGTCTGGTTGTCCCTGACATTGGCAGTCGCTTGTGTGCTGGCCTTGGGGCGGATTAGTGATCGCATTGATCAAAGTGTGCATTATCAAAGCCGTGACTTTCTGGCGGGGGATCTGGTCTTGAGGGCTTCGTATCCCGTTGATGAAGGTTGGCTTAAAAGAGCGCAGGATCAAGGGCTGACTCTGAGTCGTCAGATCTCGTTTTCGACCATGACGTACGCGGGAGATATTCCGCAATTAGCTCAGGTGAAGGCGGCTGATGATCGTTATCCGTTATATGGAGAGCTGGAAACCCACCCTGGGGGGTTAAAACCGGAAAAAGGTTCTGTGCTGGTGGCACCACGATTGCTGACATTATTGGGTATTAATGTCGGGGATAAACTTGACGTTGGGGATACCACCCTAAAAGTAAGTGGGGAATTGCTGCAAGAGCCTGACAGTGGCTTTAGTCCATTCCAGATTTCTCCTCGAATCTTAATCAATATTGAGGATGCCAAAGCGACAGGGGCAATCCAACCGGGTAGCCGATTAACTTATCGCTATATGTTTTCGGGTTCTCCGTCGGCTATCCAATCCTTCCAGCAATTCGTTGATCCGCAATTAAAAGCAGATCAACGTTGGTTAACGCTAAAACAGGATAATAGTGCATTAGCGCAATCCATTGAGCGTGCCCAGCAATTTTTACTCTTATCAGCCTTGTTGACATTATTGCTTGCTGTGGCTGCGATGGCGGTTTCCATGACGCATTATTGCCGCAGCCGACATAATTTGATTGCCATCCTGAAAACATTGGGAGCAGGGCGTTGGGCTTTGCGGCAGTGGATTATTGGGCAGTGGTTGGTGATATTGCTGGCCGCGGTTGCGGTAGGTTCTGTTTTAGGGCTGGTTTTTGAATCCGCCTTGATTCGGATTTTAGCCGGAATGCTGCCTAAGATGTTGCCGGAAGCGGGAATGTGGCCGTGGATATGGGCAATTGGCACCTTATTTGGCATTGCCTTGTTGGTGGGAATTCGCCCTTATCGCCAATTAATGGCTACCCAGCCTTCACGCGTATTGAGAAGTGATGTTACTGCGACTATCTGGCCATTGCGTTACTACCTGCCTGCGGTAGCCTTAATTGTGACGGGAGGGTTGGTCTTACTGGCAGGAACTAAGCCGCTGCTATGGTCATTGCTGGCGGGAGTACCCGTTATCGCATTGTTATTGGCGTTATTGGGATGGGGCGGCTTATGGATATTGCGCCGCGTGACATTCAGCCAATTAAGCCTGCGCTTGGCCGTTAATCGTCTATTATGCCGCCCATTTCAGACCATGACACAATTGGCTGCATTTTCACTGTCATTTATGCTGTTGGCCTTGCTTATTATGGCAAGGGGCGATTTATTGAATCAGTGGCAGCAACAGTTGCCGCCTGATAGCCCGAATTATTTCCTGCTTAACATAACTAAACCACAAATTACCCAGGTTAATGATATGTTGAATAAATATCAGGTCAAACCCACTGAGTTTTATCCTGTGGTGTTGGCGCGGTTGACGGAAGTAAATGGTCAATCAGCCATTGAATGGGCTGACGAAAGGCATCCTAATAGTACAACGGTGCGTCGCGAACTGAACTTAACATGGAAATCAGAATTACCGCCTTTTAATACCCTTGTTGAGGGAACATGGCCACCGAAGCCAAACGAAGTTTCCATGGAACAGGGCGTTGCTGAACGGCTGCAAATCAATGTGGGAGATAAGCTCTCATTCACCGGTGATACCCGGATATTTCAGGCTACGGTAAGCAGTATTCGTAAGGTGGATTGGGAAAGCGTGAATCCGAACTTCTTTTTTATCTTCTCTAAAGAGACGTTGGAAAATCAGCCGGCAATGTGGCTGACCAGCTTCCATTATGAAGGTGATGGACGGTTGCTGACAGAAATTAATCGGCATTTCCCGACAATCAGCATGTTGGATGTTGGTTCGATAATCAAACAAATACAAGGTATCTTGCAGCAAGTCAGCAAGGCGTTGGAAATCATGGTCGTTCTGGTTATGGTTTGTGGTGGATTGTTATTACTGGCACAAATTCAGGTCGGTATGAGCCAGCGTCAGCTTGAATTGGTGGTATACCGCACATTGGGGGCGAGCAAAAAACTTCTGCGTCGTACACTGTGGAGTGAATTTGCACTGCTTGGCTTTATGGCGGGGGTGGCTGCGGCATTTGGTGCAGAAATTGCACTCTGGTTATTGCAAACCCAAGTCTTTAATTTCCCATGGCAACCGCAATGGCAGATGTGGATTTTACTTCCCCTTATCAGCAGCTTACTGCTTTCATTATGTGGTGGTTGGTTGGGAATTCGGTTATTGCGGGGGCAAGGGCAATATCGGCGCTTGCCTGAATAATTCCCGCCTATTTTCGGTTTATCATTAATAATAATGATGAAATAAACCTCGTTTGAAAAAACGAGGTTTATCAGCAAGCTGGCTGGAAACAATCAGGCTGGAAACAATCAGGCAAATTCCTCTCTTAATTTAGGCAGGAGCTGATCCCCGAAAACCTTTAACCCCTTTATGTAATCGGGGAAAATCAACATAATACCATCCAGGTCACAAGTACGGATTAAATCAACCAGTTGCTTATAGCAGGTATCTGGTGCACCGATGGCAGTATGGGTCATAAAGGCATTTTGTGAGCGCTCGACCATCGCATTGCTTTTTCCATCCATATCGACGCCAAAACTGCGCATCATATTTTTGACGGCTTCCACATCCAAACCCTGACGGTAGAACTGGGCAAGGGTTTCAGCATAGGCATCTGTTTCGGCACAAATGACGGTACACATGCAGAATGTCTTGGTGGTTGTGTTGTACTCAGCGGCGATACGCTTTGCAGTTAAACTGATATTGCGAGTTTCTGCCTCATCCTTGCCACCGATAAAACAAACATCGGTGTGGCGTACACTGAAACGCAGCCCTTGCTCAGATTGGCCGGCACAAACTAAATAAGGACGAGGAAGGGAAAGCGGTTTTGGTTCAGAAACGCACTGTTTTAAATGAAAATAAGTGCCTTCATGAGTGACTTGTTTTTCACGCCAAAGTCGTTTGATCAACTGAGTCCACTCTTCCGTCATGGCATAGCGTTGGTCATGATCCAGACTATCATCCCACTCACCCATTTGTTCAAATTCATCTCGGAATGAGCCGGAAACAATATTCAGCCCTGCGCGTCCCTGACTAATATGATCCAGAGTGGCGATCATTTTAGCGGTCACTGCCGGATTATGTAGCCCGGCGTGAACTGTAGCGATCAATTTTGCGCGGTGGGTAACTTCGGCAATGCCTGCCATCATTGTGACGGACTCAAGCGAGCTGCCCCAATGATCTGTTTCTCCACCGAATCCACGCCATTTACCCATGGACATAATGAAATCAAGGCCAATCTGGTCAGCCAGAATGGCAGCCTCACGGTTTTGTTTATAAGACGCATCCAGTGGCGGCGTGTTTTTGGAGATGATCCACCCACCTTTGGCGATGGGCAGAAATACACCGAACTCTTTCTTTGACATCACTATTTCCTTGTTTATTGTTGTTTCAGTTCATTTTGGCCCTATTCAGTAAATTGAGTGTCTTCGATTGAGCGCTTTTTAATTTTCTGAGCAGGCGGTTTCATCATCAATGTTACGACAAGAACAACAAGTACGGGGATAGCAATAATTAAGAATGCTGAAGTAAAACTACCTGAATAATCTTTGATGGCACCGGCAAAAAAAGGTGCCAGACACGCCAGTGTAGAAATCAGATTCATGATTGAAAACAGTTCCAGATAAGGCTTGCGGCCAAAATAGTTAGCCAGCAATACACTGGAAGCGAGGAAAGTCATCCCGTAGCCCATGCCGACAAACAGGGTAAATGCGATCAAGAACGGCCATGAAGAAGCGATACTCAATGCAATCAGGCCAAGAATGATGATAGCCAGGCTGCCAATGAGTAATTTTTTCGGATCTATCCACTCCCCGACGGCACCACCGGCCAATCGGGAAAACGCATTAATAAAGGCCATCGTGCTCAGTAGCCCAGCGGCAATGGCTTCGCTGAAACCATTTTCGATAATATGGGCAACCGCAAAGCTATTGACCGTAATACCACACCATAAAAACGCAGTATAAGTTGCCGCAATCACGTAGAATTGCCATGTCCGCAGTGCTTGATGCGCAGTCCAGCGCTGCTTAGTGCGATAAATACCGGAGGTATCCTGGTTGTTATGTTTTTGATTTACCGCCTTGGCGTGGGCAATTTCCCGTTTTCCTTCCCGAAGGGTAATCATCGTCAGGATAACGAAAATAGTGAGTACAATGGCAGAAATCATCCAGTGCATCCGCCACGTCCCCCAAATCCGGGTTGCGAGAAAATAGATCCACGGGCCAATGACGCCGCCCAATCCACCAATCGTGAAATAGAAGCCAAAAGCAAGAGACTGTTTCTCATATAGCCGTGAAATCACATAAGTGCCCGGAACGGTAGCCAAAAAGGTAAAACCGATACCGATTAAAGCCGTACCAATAAAATACGATGAAATAACATGTGTGTGATAAAGGTTGTAGAAACCAGCCAGAAAAATCAGCAGGCCAATGAACAAAGTAAAGCGAACACCAGCCTTACGGATAAATATCGTTGGTAAAAAACTGGATAGCCCGCAGGTCAGCCCAAGCAGGGTGAACCCTAAACCAGCATTCGTCCAACTCCAGCCCAGTTCATCAATCATGCTGGGCAAGACAACACCCAATGACGTAAAGGTAGTTGCTGTGGATAAAAAATAAACCATGCCTAAAAGTATCAGCAAAAACCACTGATAAGTACGCCCGAATTTGTCGTGTTGAATGGACATTGTGACCCCATCAAGGATATAAACCATTAAAAACGGCACTATTTTATGTGTTTATTAGAAAAAGCTGTATCGAATAAACACCCCGTAGCTAAATTGATTCGTGCGAAAATCAGATGTATCTTTTATTTTGTACTTATTTTTAACCGGATTCACAACAATCCCTGTCCACAAATGACCAGGCTGATACCCTAATTTTTTTCCCAAGTCATAATGCAATTCAGGCTTGAAATCGATCATTTCAGGATTATCGCCTAACCCCAGTGTATAGTCGAAAGTTCCGACGATGCGGAAATCCCCCAATTGGTTGCTGAAAGGAATACCATAATCAATATGGATGCGCTGATCGTCCCAACTCCCTTTGGCATTATTTTCAAAATAAAAGATAGTGCGCAACCAACTGAACCCGTCCACTTGCCAATCAAGACTGATACCGGGGAAATAGTCATATTTTACGTTTTTGGTTTTAGCAATCCACTGCGCAAACAGCACATCTTTTAATGGGCCATAGGAAAGATCATATCCCGTGATTTTACTGGCGCTGAGTCTTGGTACGAACTTATAGTAATAGGTGCTTTTATCACCTTTATAGTCATGCTGTAGTGAATTTTGCCAAATACTGTAGACATACATATCGCCGATTTTGTAATCACCAAAGGCTTCTACAATGGGAGAAATGGTTTTCTGGGGAGCAACTTTGTTTTCGAATTGAAAGTAAAGGCTGGTATCAACTGATTGAAAATTGACAAAATCACTTGCCTGGACGCCATTGGCGATGGGTAGCAATAGGACAGGAGATAAACCCATTCTAATTATATGTTTTTTTAGCTTGTTGATAAATTGCAAATGATTTCTCCTTTCACGTTATGGCAGGGCGATGGACAGCAGCATCATGCTAACAGGGTAATTTTGTCAAAGTTTTTTTATTCATGAAAAACAAAATAGATTAAAAATATTATTCATATAAAAATAAAAGTAAATAAATTTTTTTATAAAATAGCTTTGTTTTGTGATTTTTTTAATTACAAATGTATTTTAATTGCAAATATAATTTTAACGCTAATTAGCACATGGTGCTACTTCGTATATTATTAA
>NZ_LFCV01000110.1 GCF_001037465.1 Xenorhabdus khoisanae | reverse complement strand
GCATCGTATTTAAAGGCTCAAGAGAAAAATAGTCAGTAAACTTACAGAAGAAAAACCTGCCATTAATAGGTTTTTTAACATAACACTGTCTTATAAGATTAAGTAGTTCCTAAGTTTAATCACTCAGGTATAGGATAGTTTAAATTTAACTTATGGAGATAATTTTTGTGAAGGATAGCGCTTCGTCAAATAATGAATTTACAGGATTTAATGCCTTTAACTTAATTTCTTGGATTGCTGTGATTGGTGGGATAGGTGTTTACCTCGCAGGGCTTTGGCGTTCAGATATGCAATTAAATGAAAAAGGATATTATTTTGCAATACTCCTTTTAGGGTTATTTTCTTCAATTTCAATACAAAAAACAGTAAGAGATAAAATTGATAATATACCTACAACACAAACATATTATATTGCTTGTGTTATCACTTTTTTTGCCTCTATAGCATTAATGGCTATTGGTTTGTTTAATGCTGACTTATTGCCAAGTGAAAAAGGATTTTATGGGATTGCTTTTTTCTTGTGTTTATTCGGTTCCATTGCTGTACAAAAAAACATTAGGGATATGGAGCACATTAAATCACCAATAAAAAAAGAATTTAATACTAAATTAATCAGTGAAGATGATTGAAGAAAAGGCCAGCATTAAGCTGGCCTTTCAAACGGTTTTGTCGCATTAAGCCATATTCGGATAGCATGTCATTTTTTGGTGACTGACGATGTCCCTTATCCTAAATGCGTTCAAACGCCTGCATGACCCTATTGATATCATCGCTCAGTGTGTTCGCTGGTATCTGGCCTACGCTCTGAGCCTGCGTAAGTTTGTCCCTGTTCACTCAAATATTTACTACCAACACATCGGATGTGTTTTCCTCCGCTTTATCATTCATAATAAGAAAACGAAAATAAGTTCCATTTTGTGTCCATTGCAGCCATCATTGCTGCAAACCGATTATCATCCAGAGGGCATCTTATGAGTACAGCAGTTGCCAATAAACGTACAAAAAAAACTAAAATGACAACAAGCAGTGCCGCTGCAAGCGGCCAAGTTCAGTCTTTAAGCCGAGGCCTGACACTTTTGGAATATATTTCCGATTCACCTGTCGGTGTTGCCCTGACTGATCTGGCGATCCAAGCAGGCTTGCCCAACTCCACCACTCATCGCCTCTTAACGACTTTGCAGCAACATGGTTTTGTTCGTCAAATTGGCGATCTGGGTTTGTGGGTGATTGCTTCTCATACTTTTGTTGTCGGCAGTAGTTTCCTACAAAGCCGCAATTTGATGGTGCTGGTTCACCCTATTCTTCGTCAGTTAATGGAAGATTCCGGTGAAACCGTCAATCTTGCCATTCTCAATCTTGATGAATATGAAGCGGTGATTGTCGATCAGGTGCAATGTAATGCGCTGATGCGTATGTCAGCTCCAATTGGTGGTAAGCTGCCGATGCATGCTTCCGGTGCCGGTAAAGCTCTTCTTTCCACATTGTCGGAACAAAAACGGCTTCAATTACTGCATAAAAAAGGTATGCACGCCTATACTCAGCACACCTGTACTACCGCCGCAGCATTAACAGAAAATCTGGAGCAAATCCGCAAACAGGGATTTTCATTTGATGATGAAGAGCATGCGTTGGGATTACGCTGTATTGCCGCCTGTATCTATGATGAACATCATGAAGCCTTTGCCGCCATTTCTATCTCTGGCCCGATATCACGCATCTCTGATGATCGAGTCATTGAACTCGGTGCTCTTGTTATGCGCGCGGCAAAAGCTGTCAGCCGAGAATACGGTGGAATTAAATAATTTTTGCCGAAACCCATCTAAAAAGCTGATTTGTTGACGAGCTGTTACGTTTCAGCTTTAAAAATTGATGTAGATCACAGATAAAATGCATAGTCGGCGAAAGTTGATTGCATCCTCTGATTATTGCATTAACAATGTTACCGGTAACAATGAAACAATAGTCACATTCCATTGTGGTGTCGGGAGCAATTATCATGACAACAAACCAGAACAGCACGGCTACCAACGAAACTGTCGCGCGTATTACACAGCGTATCATTGAACGCTCAAAAGAGACTCGCAGCCATTATTTGGCACGCATTGAAGCCGCTCGTTCAAAAACTGTCCACCGCGCACAACTGGCATGCGGTAATCTGGCTCATGGTTTTGCAGCCTGTCAGAATGATGAAAAAATCGCACTGAAAAATATGGTGCATAATGACATCGCCATTATCTCTTCTTACAACGATATGCTCTCCGCCCACAAGCCTTATGAAGACTATCCACAAAAATTAAAAGATTCTCTGCGCGCAGTTGGTGCGATCGGTCAAGTCGCTGGTGCGGTTCCCGCTATGTGCGATGGCGTGACACAAGGTCAGGACGGCATGGAGTTATCCCTGCTTAGCCGTGACATCATTGCAATGTCGGCTGCCGTTGGGCTTTCACATAATATGTTTGATGGCGCTCTGTATCTGGGTATTTGCGACAAAATTGTACCGGGCTTAGTCATGGCTGCCTTGTCATTCGGGCACTTGCCTGCTGTTTTTGTTCCCGCAGGGCCAATGGCCAGTGGTTTGCCAAACAAAGAGAAAGTTCGCGTTCGCCAGCTTTATGCCGAAGGTAAAGTTGATCGACAAGCACTGCTGGAAGCTGAAGCGGCGTCTTATCACAGTATCGGAACTTGTACTTTTTACGGCACAGCGAATTCAAACCAAATGGTGATGGAAATAATGGGGCTGCATTTACCGGGCGCTTCCTTTGTCCATCCAGATACATCGCTTCGTGAAGCCTTAAATGATGCCGCCGCACGTCAGATCACACGTCTGACTGAAACTTCAGGTAATTATCTTCCATTGGGTCAGGTGGTCGATGAAAAAGTCATCGTTAATGGCATTATTGCACTACTGGCTACCGGAGGATCAACCAACTTGACCATGCATTTGGTTGCCATGGCAAGATCCGCAGGGATCATTATTAATTGGGATGATTTTTCTGAATTGTCAGAAGTTATTCCTCTGCTGTGTCGCATCTATCCAAATGGGCCAGCAGATATCAACCAATTTCAAGCTGCCGGCGGGGTGACGCTGGTTATCCGCGAGTTACTGAAAAAAGGCTTATTGCACCGTGATGTCAATACTATCGCCGGGTTTGGTCTGGAACGTTATACTCAAGAACCGTGGCTTAATGAAGGCCAGTTAGCATGGCGTGAAGGTGCTTTCTCTTCATTGGACAACAATGTTATTGCCAGCATTGAACACCCCTTCGAGCGTCACGGTGGTACGAAAGTCATGACCGGAAATCTTGGCCGTGCAGTTATGAAAACTTCTGCGGTTCCGGTGGATAATCAAGTCATTGAAGCCCCCGCAGTGGTCTTTAATAGCCAGCATGATATCGCCCCTGCTTTTGAGGCTGGCAAGCTGGATCGTGACTGCGTTGTGGTTGTCCGCTATCAAGGCCCGCAAGCGAATGGTATGCCAGAATTACATAAGTTGATGCCACCACTGGGCGTTTTGATGGATCGTGGTTTTAAAATTGCTTTAGTCACTGATGGCCGTTTATCCGGCGCTTCCGGTAAAGTTCCTTCAGCCATTCATGTCACGCCAGAAGCCAGAACAGGCGGATTGCTGGCAAAAGTACAAAATGGTGATTTGATCCGTGTTGATGGTCGTACCGGAGAGCTTATGCTTCTGGTTGATGAGCAGGAATTGGCACAAAGAACACCGTATCAGCCAGATTTAAGTGAAGGGCATATTGGCTGCGGCCGTGAACTCTTTGGCGCACTGAGAACCCAACTTTCAGGTGCAGAACAAGGGGCATGTTGCATTACATTTTAATAAGCGAGGGATTTTAAATCCCTTGTGTTCTGATTTAACGAGAGAAACAACTAATGAATAACTGGAAAACAACCGCAGAAAATATCCTGACTGATGGCCCTGTCGTCCCTGTCATTGTTGTCAATGAGATTGAACACGCCGTTCCTTTGGCAAAAGCACTGGTTGCCGGCGGAATTCGGGTCTTGGAAGTGACATTAAGAACGGAATGTGCAGTAGAAGCTATCCGCCTTATTGCTAAAGAAGTTCCTGAAGCGATTATCGGTGCAGGCACGGTTATTAATCCTGAACAACTGGCTACTGTCACCGAAGCCGGCGCTCAATTCGCCATCAGTCCAGGATTAACTGAAGAATTGTTAAAAGCGGCAACTTCGGGTTCAATTCCTCTTATTCCGGGGATCTCTACCGTTTCTGAGTTGATGCTGGGGATGAGTTATGGCCTGAAATGCTTCAAATTTTTCCCGGCAGAAGCGAATGGTGGAGTTAAGGCATTGAAAGCGATTGCCGGCCCATTCCCACAAGTGCGCTTCTGCCCAACGGGTGGTATTTCTCCTGAAAACTATCGTGATTATTTAGCATTAAATAGTGTTCTGTGCATTGGTGGATCATGGTTGGTACCAAGCGAGGCATTGAAAAAAGGGGATTATGCCCAAATTACGGAATTGGCACGTACTGCAATTGCAGGAGCCAAAGCGTAACTTGCTTATTTAATATTTTTAGTACGGAAATTAACTATTTTATAATTTCCGTATATTTTCTATTTAATTCACTTCATCACGCTGGCTGAATCGCTGTCTATGGCGATAAGCAAAGACATCTTCCACATGCCCGTTTTTTATACGCTCTTGCAATGCCCGCCAGTAATCCGCTTTGAATAGGTCACTGTGGCTCTCTTCGAAGTAACCTCGAATACGTTTGTCTGTGCATAAAAAATGCCGAAATTCTTCCGGAAAAACATCGTTAACAGCCACGCTATACCAAGGCTCACTAGCCAATTCATCTTCCGGATAACGTGGTGGAGGAATATCCCGAAAGTTGACTTCGGTCATGTAGCAGATCTCATCATAATCGTAGAAAATGACCCGACCGTGGCGCGTAACGCCAAAGTTTTTAAACAACATATCGCCGGGGAAAATATTTGCTGCGGCTAACTGCTTAATCGCATTTCCGTACTCTTCTATAACATCTTTCAATTGCGCTTCATTGACTTGTTCCATGTAAATATTCAGCGGCATCATTTTACGTTCCATATAAAGATGTTTTATCAAGATCTTATCGCCCAAATCTTCGAATTTTTCCGGTATCTCCTTTTGCAATTCCTCCATTAATTCAGCGCTGATATGGCGTTTATCAATGACAAAATTTTCAAATTCCTGTGTATCAGCCATTCTTCCCACACGATCATGTTCTTTGACTAAACGATAGCATTCCTGCACCCGCTCTTGGGTAACTTCTTTCTGTGGCGCAAATTTGTCTTTAATCACTTTGAATACGCGGTCAAAAGAGGAAGACGCAAAAACCAGCATCACCATGCCCTTAACACCCGGTGCAATCGTGAACTGTTCTTGGGAAGAATTAATGAATGCCAGATATTCACGGTAATATTCTGTTTTACCATGTTTCTGGCAACCAATTGCCATATATAACTCAGCCGTGGATTTTGTCGGTAAGATCTCACGTAACCACTCTACCAAAGCGGCTGGCAAAGGCGCGTAAACCATAAAGTAGGAACGAGCGAAGCCAAAAACAATGCTGGCATCATCGTGACTGGTCAAGCAGGTATCGATAAAAATCTCTCCTGATTCATCATGATGAATGGGTAGTAAAAATGGGTAAGTGACTGTTCCCATTTTTATTTTTCCTACTAACCACGCCGCTTTATTACGATAAAATAACTCATTGGCAATTTGGAATGTCGCGTGCAGTAAATCGTGTTGGGGAAATGTATTCTGTAAGTATTGCGTGATGTAACAAATATCCCGCTCTAAATTTTCCCAGTTAAGACGCAATGGCAGATCACTTAAGATTATTCGCAACATGGAAGCGAGACAGCCATTCGGGGAAAAATCCCGTGATAAAGGGCGAGAGATCTCACGAAAACGACAAGCTGGCTGAGAAGATAAGATAAATAAATTTTCTGGCTTCAAATTACGGTGCTGAAACAAACGGCAGTAAACCGAATTGAAAAAGCTTTCTGCAATTTCGAAACGGGGATAATCGGGCAGTAACCGGGTATAAACAGCTTTGATTCCAGCGATATAATCCTCATCCTGCTGCAATGAACTGTGAATACGCTTCAACTGTTCGACTACCAAGCCAACGTGGTGATCATACAAATTTATTCTCTTTTTCATGGCTTGCTGAACCGCATGCCAATCCGCTTGTTCAAAGCGTTGCTGTGCGCCTGACGTGACTTCGAGGAATCGACCATATTGTGCATCAAATCCTTGCAAAATGGTTTGTGCAATTAAATGTGCGAGATCTATTTCCATATTTAGCCACCTTATTTGGCACGTAAAGGGGAATTCCTTTTGGAATCCCCCAACAATATCAATGGAATGGAAATAACAAATTTAGAATTGTTGCTCTTCTGTTGATCCTGTCAGAGCAGTAACAGAAGAAGCCTCTCCCTGAATAATTGTAGTTACTTTATCAAAATATCCCGTACCCACTTCCTGCTGGTGTGAAGAGAATGTATAACCACGTTCAAGAGCAGCAAATTCTTGTTCCTGTACTTTTTCAACATAATGTTTCATACCTTCGCCACGGGCGTAATCGTAGGCCAAATCAAACATGTTGAACCACATACTGTGTATACCCGCCAGCGTGATGAACTGGAATTTATAGCCCATTGCAGACAACTGTTCTTGGAAGCTGGCGATAGTTTTATCATCCAGATTCTTTTTCCAATTGAAAGACGGAGAACAGTTATAAGCCAGCAGCTTACCCGGGTATTTTGCATGGATGGCTTCGGCAAAACGACGAGCGGCTTCAATATCTGGCGTAGAAGTTTCACACCAGACAACATCGGCGTAAGGAGCATAAGCCAAACCACGGCTGATGGCCTGATCAATCCCTGCGCGAGTGCAGTAGAAACCCTCACAAGTCCGCTCGCCTGTAATGAATTCGCTGTCATAAGGATCGCAATCCGAGGTCAGAAGATCGGCCGCATCTGCGTCAGTACGCGCGACTAATAGCGTTGGCACACCAGATACATCCGCCGCCAAACGTGCAGCTACCAGTTTCTGAATGGCTTCTTGGGTCGGAACCAAAACTTTCCCCCCCATATGCCCACATTTTTTCACCGCAGCCAATTGATCTTCAAAATGAACCGCAGCCGCTCCTGCCTCAATCATCGCTTTCATCAGTTCAAATGCGTTCAATACTCCACCGAACCCGGCTTCTGCATCCGCAACAATCGGCAGGAAATAATCAATGTATTCCTGACTGTCTGGATCGATGTCATTCGACCACTGGATTTGATCTGCCCGACGGAAGCTATTATTGATACGTTTGATGATATTCGGTACAGAATCAACAGGATACAATGACTGATCGGGATACATACTTGAAGCTGTATTTGCATCCGCCGCAACTTGCCAGCCGGAAAGATAAATCGCTTCAATACCTGCTTTAGCCTGCTGAAGAGCCTGACCTCCCGTCAGCGCCCCAAGTGCGTTCACATAACCTTTTTTGGATTTGCCATGCAACAATTCCCACAACTTTTTCGCTCCCCTTTGCGCTAAAGTGTGTTCAGGGTTAAGTGAACCACGCAATTTAATGACATCCTCAGCACTATACGGGCGAGTAATGCCTTCCCAACGCGGTTGTTTCCATTCTTGTTCTAATTGAGCGATTTGTTGTGTCCGGGACATGGTCATGATGTTCTGCTTCCTATTCTTAATTAATCGGATATTTTTGCCATTATTGTTTTTAAATTAATCTAATAACTGATAACCAGGTAACGTCAGGAAATCAATTAAGTCATCCTGTGTGGTAATCTTTTCCATCAAGCTTGAAGCTTCTATAAATCGCCCCTGATCAAAACGAACTCCCCCAACCTCTTGCTTAATAACCTCAAGTTCTTCTTTGAGCATTTCCTTGAAGAGTTCTTTTGTTACCTTTTTACCGTTGGAAAGCGATTTTTCATGCCGAATCCATTGCCAAATAGAGGTGCGAGAAATTTCTGCCGTAGCAGCATCTTCCATCAAGCCATAAATCGGTACACATCCATTACCCGAAATCCATGCTTCTATATACTGAACAGCGACACGAATATTCGCGCGCATTCCCTCTTCAGTCCTTTCTCCCGAACAAGGCGCAAGCAACTGTGCAGCCGTAATTGTTTCATCTTCTTCACGCAAAACTGTCAATTGGTTCTGGCGTTCTCCCAATTTGGCATCGAAGACCATCATGACAATATCTGTAAGACCCGGATGCGCGACCCATGTGCCATCGTGACCATTATTAGCTTCTAACTCTTTGTCAGACCTGACTTTATCCAACACTTGCTGATTTTGTTCAGGATCTTTGCTGGGAATAAATGCCGACATCCCCCCCATCGCAAACGCACCGCGTTTATGGCAGGTTTTAATCAACAAGCGAGAATAGGCACTCAAGAAAGGTTGTGTCATCGTAACAGACTGGCGATCCGGCAAGACACGATCAGCATGATTTTTTAATGTTTTGATATAACTGAAAATATAATCCCAACGCCCACAATTGAGGCCAACAATGTGATGACGTAAGTAGTAAAGAATTTCATCCATCTGGAACACAGCAGGCAGCGTTTCAATCAAAACCGTGGCTTTAATAGTACCTTTTGGCAAATTGAAACGTGATTCTGTAAAACTGAAAACATCATTCCACCATTGAGCTTCGTGGTAACTCTGTATTTTCGGCAGGTAAAAATAAGGACCGCTGTTTTTTTCCAGCAGTTTTTTATGGTTCAAATAGAAGTAAAGGGCAAAATCAAATAATCCCCCCGAAATCGCTTCGCCTTTATAAAGCACGTGTTTTTCCGACAGATGCAATCCCCTGACCCGAGCAATCAATACTGCGGGATCTGGTTTCAATTCATAACGCTTACCTTGCTCATTAGTATATGAAATAGTGCCATTGACAGCGTCTCGTAAGTTGATTTGCCCGCTTATAACTTTATCCCATGCAGGCGCTAATGAATCCTCAAAGTCCGCCATAAATACTTTTACATTTGCATTTAAGGCGTTAATAACCATTTTACGTTCTACAGGACCTGTTATTTCGACTCGGCGATCTTTGAGATCGTCAGGTATTCCCTGTATTTTCCAATCCCCATCTCTAATGGAAGATGTTTCCGAAATAAAATCTGGGAGCATTCCGTCATCTATTTTTTTCTGCCATTCAATGCGTTCTCCCAATAATTTTTCACGCCTGCCAGAAAATTCAACAATCAAATCTTCTAAGAAACCAATAGATTCAGGTGATAATACCTGATTCTCTGCCTCGCCAAAAGGCTTCATAAAGGTCAACTGGGTTGTTAACATCTGCTGCATACTCCCCTCTTTTCGTCTTTTAAATGCTCAACCCGATTAAGATTAATCAATTAAAAAAATAAATCAAAAACGATTTCCATTATTTTTTAATTTAAAAATTAACCAAATCAAATCAATAAATTAAGTTTATTTAAAGATAAGAAAAACAGGGAAATAAATTCCAAAAAAGAAAACAGAAAAGTGTTAAGTTTTTGTTATGTATAAGAAATAACTAATGTCTGGAAATCATCAATATGGAAAGAAAAATTAAAAAAATGAGAAATGGCTCGCTTCAGCCAATCCTCATTTT
>NZ_LFCV01000109.1 GCF_001037465.1 Xenorhabdus khoisanae | reverse complement strand
AATATATATTATCGGTACTGAAATTAGGATTTAGCTATTTTTCCGATATCATTTAACCATTTCCATATTAATGAGAAAAAATTAACCGATTAACTTTAAAAATATGCTGATATAACCATACGTTAACAATTACATCCCACAGCGATTACCCTTTTCTGGAAAGTTTGTTATAGTGCCCCCCCTTGTTAATTTGTCTACTAAAACCATTTTACGTGTTAGATAGGTACTTCATGACTCGCAGTCGCTCACTCGCTATACTTATGCTTAATATCCTTGGTATCGCCCTGTTTCTCTCATGGTACTTACCTGAGAACCATGGCTTTTGGTTTCACATTGATTCTTCTATTTTTTATTTTTTTAATGAGAAACTGCTGCCAAACTCAAAATTTACCCTATTTGTAGCAATCGCCAATGTCAGAGCATTTGACGTGATCTCGCTACTATTTATGGGAATGCTTTATTACAGTGCATTTCGCAAACAAGATTATGCGGGTAAACGCCGACTTTTCATGATTGGCCTCGTCATGCTCATTTCCGCTGTCATCATTAATCAGATCGGTCACCAGATCCCGGTCACTCGTCCAAGCCCAACATTGACATTTGAAAACGTCAACCGTATAGACGGTATGACAAGTTGGCATACAAAAGATGCATCAAAAGATAGTTTCCCTGGCGATCATGGCCTGATGCTATTGATTTTCAGCAGCTTTATTCTACGTTATGTCTCCCGTGGCGCATTTTTTATTGCCCTGATAATTATGATCACTTTCGCCCTTCCTCGCATTATGGCAGGTGCTCACTGGTTTACAGATGTTGCCGTAGGTTCCCTGTTTCTGACGCTGATCGGTATGAGTTGGGTATTACTGACGCCTCTTAGTGACAGCATAGCAGCATGGCTGGATAAGAAATTACCGCATATCAGACGAACAAATTAAGTCCATAATATTGAGGAGATAGCTGATATCTCCTCAATATCATAAAATTTTCACCAACCAGTATAAAATAACAACAAGCCATTCTAACCTCTTAGTTAGTAATCTAATTTTTTGTAAATAACCCTTTTTGTCTCTCGCTTTTTACTAATGAATTAAGTAATCTTCCTTGCTGTTTGTTAAAATAATACGTTTTGTAAAGAAACTAATAAAATGTGTTGCTTCACACACTTTAGGGACAGAAAATTTGTTAATTCATCATATTCTTACTAGTCTTTAAAACGTTTAGTGTTTTTATGGTGGTAATAAATCAGATTTAAGGGCTGCAAGGGAAAATTAATACAATGGTCAAATCTCAACCAATACTGAGATATATATTGCGGCTGATACCCGCAATGCTGGCGGCAGTGGCACTGACCGCATGTAGTTCACCAGATTCCAAACTACGTAATAAACATACTGAGACGCATGCAGTAAACTCTCAAAAGCATTTCTTACTGCAACCATCTCAGGATGAATTTGAAACGTTAGTTAATAACTTAGATATTAAATCTAAGTTACTTAATCAATATGCAGACTGGAAAGGGGTTACTTATCGGTTAGGCGGGAATACAAAACGCGGCATTGACTGTTCTGCTTTTGTGCAGCGTACTTTCCACGATCAATTTGGCATGGAATTACCACGTTCAACATTAGAACAACAGCGTATAGGTCAAACCGTTAGCCGTTCTAAATTACGTGCGGGTGATCTAGTGCTGTTCAAGACTGGCCGTTATATGCGTCACGTTGGTATTTACATCGGCAATAACCAATTTGTGCATGCTTCAACCAGTAGTGGGGTTATCGTCTCTAAGTTGACTGATAACTATTGGAGTAAACGATACTACGGTGCAAGGCGAGTACTATCAGATGATACGAAAGCCACAATATAACCCATCATTAAATCGGGCATAAGGCCGTATTATTCTTCAAAAAATTCCCTTGCAAGCATTAAAAAACGCTTCCATTCAGGAAGCGTTTTTTATTAATGGGTAAAATTATAGCGGGTATAACGCCGTTATGTTTTCCGCAATTGCAGCTCCTAACGTCTTAAGACGACACATCACTGCGCTTTCATCTTCCTTAGCAAAAAACAAACATGGCTCCCCTTCCCATTCAATCACTGCACTTAGTATCTGCATATCAGCAATAGACTGATTTATAGTACGCAAAATCTCCTGTGCTTTTTCGCCTTCATGGCTTAACAACTTCAGCCCTGTCAGGCTGTTTTCTATATCTGTTTCTTCTGCTGGTAAAATTTCAACTTTTGTACCAACAAACCCAGATGACCACCGATAACTTTGCGGCAGTCTGTGTACTACCGAAAGTTGGATATTATTCACGTATTATTCCTATCAGAAACAACATTAACACATCTAACCACCAGCTGTCGGTTATCGACTCGTCAAAACCGAATAACCACCCAACAGAAAAGTAAAAAAAAGGTTAAAATAAAAACCACATTATCGCACTTACTTCCCTTTTCATCCTGAAAAAGCGCGATCAAACTCGCATTTTGTATATATTTATACTGTTTAAGTAAATAATTCAACTTGTTTTCATGCAATATGGCAACTTTTTATTCAAGATTCATTTACATATTTGCTCTCTTTAGGCTTCACCTAACGCCAGCAAAAGATTAATTTTGTTTTTTTACAATGGATTAATTAATAACAACACCGTTATCATTTGTAGTTATGAAACCAATCATAAAAAGTTAACAAAAAGCCAACACATTAATACTATCTGAACATAACGAAATTAATAATTTTCTACATTTATTTGATGATCACTCGGTATTTCCTGTCTATCAGTGCAACCAATCGCTTCTTTGCGCATTCAAGGAATTTTAGGAAGGAAAATGCCAACTTAGCTCTAACTACATAGAAAAAAACCTTAAGCAAATCTATGTATTCTTATACCTAAGAGTAAGAAGAAGGGATAATAAACAGAAGTGATAACACAAGGCTATCCCATACAAAGAGACAGCCTTTCAGTTTTTTATTTTTGTGCCTTACGTACATAGATAATAAGCAACATCCCTAATGTCGCACATAACACCATTGCTCCTACCATTGGCCAAGCACTTTCCCCTGGCATGAAAGACAAAGTGGCCCCCACCAATGCGGCAATACTAAAACGAATCGTTCCTGCCAGTGAAGAAACGGTTCCAGCCATATGTGGATAATCGTCCAAAACAACAGCCATTGTGTTAGATGTGATCATAGAAATGCCACTGATATAAATGGCAACACCTATGACTAAAGAAATAAATCCCAGACCAAACAGGGTACTAAACAACAACCACAGCCCCATGGCAAATTGGACGAGCAACCCAATGTGCAACATTTTCAATGCACCGTATCTACGAACACACTGGCTATTAATGATTGTCATGATGAACAGAAAAATAATATTCAATCCAAAATAGTAACCAAAATTCTGTTCAGATACGCCATTTAATTTAATGTAAACAAATGGCCCGACACTCAGGAAAGAAAACATGCCGGCAAAGGAAAAACCACTGGCTAAGATATAACACAATACCTGACGTTGCCGGAACAGCATAATAAACTGCATCAGCGTATTTTTTAAATTAAAGCGTTGCCTTTTTTCTTTCGGCAAGGTTTCTTTAATGAAAAAAGTGACCAAAACCGCAGCGACTACCGCTGCAATCGCGATTGACCAGAAAATGGCATGCCAGTTGAACCATATCAACATCATCCCACCTAACATGGGAGCTAATAAAGGTGCAATAACCATCACTAATGTGACAAAAGACATACTGCGGGAAAACTCATCTTTTGTGAACATATCACGCATCAGGGCGTTGATGACAACACCGGCAGCGGCAGCAGAAAAACCATGCAAGAAACGCATGGAAATAAAAGTGTGAATATCTTGAGCTAAAGCACACGCGGAAGAAGATATGGCAAAAACAATAACTCCCCCTAAAATGACAGGCTTACGTCCTAAACTATCCGCCATTGGCCCATAAAACATTTGGCCGATGGCAAAACCCAGAATATAGCTATTCTGCGTCATCTGAACCAAACCATCACTGACACCAAAATTTTCAGCGATCGTTGGCATACTTGGCAAATACATATCAATTGCCAATGGCATTAGCATAGAAAGCAAGCCAAGGATCATGACTAATCCTAAATAGGATACTCGCTGTTGTTGCACGCAGTTACTCCTGAATCAGTTAAAGGATAAAAAATTAAAGTGTTGGCATTTGTATGCTATTAATCTCGCTATCAGTTAGCGCCCGGTACTCTCCCGGCGCTAATTCAGGATCGAGATAAATTTCACCGATTCTTTCCCGATGAAGTCCAACAACATGGTTCCCCACTGCTGCAAACATTCGCTTTACTTGGTGGTAACGCCCTTCACTGATGGTCAGGCGTACAATCTGAGGATCGATAATTTCTAACTTTGCTGGTTTTGTCAGTGTTTTCTCACCATTCAACTGGATTCCTGCCAGAAATTTTTGTTCAGTATCCTCCGATATCGGATGTTCTAATGTAACAAGATAAGTTTTTTCGCAATGATGTTTAGGAGACGTGATACGATGTGACCACTGCCCATCATCCGTCAGCAAAACCAACCCAGTAGTATCAATATCCAATCGCCCTGCCGAATGTAATTTATGGGCAACAGGTTCATCAATAAAATATAAAATCGTCGGATTTGATGGATCATCTGTCGAACACACATATCCCTGTGGCTTGTTCAGCATAAAATAGCGTGGACCATTTAATTGTTGCAATATCGTTCCGTCATAAGCAACTTGTTGGTCGGATTTCAATTTATAGGTGCCTGTTTTGATGACTTCACCATCGACAGTAACCAGCCCTGCTCGTAACTCACGCCCCACATTATTACGGCTAATACCTAACTGTTGAGATAAAAACTTATCCAATCGCATGAATAAATGTCCCTGATAAAAATAAATACATATAAATATGCCTTTGATATTGCAAACAATTTCAAGGCCACTACTGTGATACTAGGTTAAACAGATAATTGTCATAATAATCATCACTAAATTAACTATAACAATAATAAATCACTCGTTATAGCCCGCCTAATCCTAGAAAAAGAAAGAATGACAAACATTTTCTCAGCAGCAAGGCTAAATGAAAAATGTTATCCTCTACGCCAATTCTCCTTTACCTGATACCGGTGACAGTAACATAAAATGGCTTTTACTTTACGCCCTTATCAACAAGAAGCGGTAGATGCTACCATTCACTATTTTCGCCAACACAAAGAGTCGGCAGTGATTGTTTTACCAACAGGTGCAGGTAAAAGCCTCGTTATCGCTGAATTGGCAAAGTTAGCTCACGGCCGTGTTTTAGTATTGGCACATGTTAAGGAACTCGTTGCGCAGAACCATAGTAAATATCGTGCTTATGGGTTAAATGCGGATATTTTTTCTGCCGGATTAAATCAAAAACAAAGTGAAGGAAAAGTCGTTTTTGGCAGCATCCAGTCCATTGCCCGTAATCTGGAGCGTTTTGATCATCATTTTTCACTGCTAATTATTGATGAATGCCATCGCATCAGTGATGATGAAAATAGCCAATACCAACAAATTATCCACCAACTCCAAAAAAACAATTCTCAAATACGTATTCTGGGACTAACTGCAACACCTTATCGTCTGGGTTATGGCTGGATATACCAATACCATTATCATGGCATGATACGCGGTGATGAACGCTGTTTTTTTCGCGATTGTATTTATGAACTTCCGTTGCGCTATATGATTAAACACCACTTTCTGGTTTCTCCGGAAAGACTGGACATGCCAATAGTTCAATATGATTTCAGTCAGGTTCGAACCAGCCGGCAAGGAATATTCAACGAATCTGAGCTAAACCGGGAGATAAAACGCCAAAAGCGCATTACGCCCCATATCATTAAACAGATTATCGATTATGCCCAAGGCCGAAAAGGTGTCATGATTTTCGCCGCTACGGTCGAACACGCCAAAGAAATTTTCCAGCTATTGCCTACTGGGCAAGCTGCATTAGTCAGCGCAGATACCCCCGCGTCTGAACGGGATTTCTTGATCAACGCATTCAAGGAACAACGACTTCGCTATATGGTCAACGTCGCCGTATTGACAACAGGATTCGATGCGCCGCATGTAGATTTAATTGCCATATTACGGCCCACGGAATCCGTTAGCCTTTATCAGCAAATCGTTGGGCGTGGACTACGTTTATTTCCTGATAAAAAAGATTGCCTGATCCTGGATTATGCTGGTAACCCCCACGATCTCTACACGCCCGAAGTCGGTAACAGCAAACCTAATTCACAAAGCCAGCCAGTACAGGTATTTTGTCCCATCTGCCAATTTGCTAATACGTTTTGGGGAACATGTACAGCAGATGGAGAACTCATTGAACATTTTGGAAGGCGTTGCCAAGGTTGGGAAGAGGATGAAAATGGAAAACGGCAGCAATGTGATTTCCGTTTTCGTTTCAAATCATGCCCCCACTGTGGAGCAGAAAATGATATCGCGGCCCGACGCTGTAACCGCTGTGAAGAGGTATTAGTTGATCCTGATGATATGCTGAAAGCCGCCTTAAAACTTAAAGATGCGCTGGTACTGCGTTGTGGTGGAATGCAATTAACTCCGGGTCATGACAACAAAGGAGAGTGGTTGAAGATCACCTATTATGATGAAGATGGTGCGGATGTATCAGAACTGTTCCGCTTATCCACCCCTGCTCAGAAGAAAGTATTTGAACTTCAGTTCCTTCGTCAACATCAACGTGCGCCGGGAACCACTTTCCGGTGGAAAACAGCAGCAGACATTGCTCACCAACGCCCTTTATTACGCCATCCTGATTTTGTTGTTGCACGCAAAAAGGGGCAATTCTGGCAAGTCCGGGAAAAAGTTTTTGACTATCAGGGACGGTTTAGACGGGCTGATGATCTGTACTAAGCTTGCCAAATAACCTGCCAGATAGTGCATTTCTATTTGCTGTCATAACGGTTTTTCGTTAGAATGCCGCCCGCTTAACGTAATACATAATGTTAAGCCAAGTATCGAACCTGCTGCTGGGTCGCCTGTAGCAGGATTTATTTTCTTCTTTTACAGAGAAAAAATAATGTTAACTATTAATGCAGAAGTACGTAAAGAGCAGGGCAAGGGTGCGAGCCGCCGCCTGCGTAGAGCTAACAAGTTTCCAGCAATCATCTACGGTGGTAACCAAGAGCCAGTTTCTATCGAACTGGATCACGATGCAGTTATCAACCACGAAAGCAAACCAGAATTCTACGAAGTTATGACTCTGGTTGTTGATGGTAAAGAAACTAAAGTTAAAGTGCAGGCAGTACAGCGTCACCCATTTAAACCTAAACTGACGCACATCGATTTCCTGCGTGCTTAATTAGCCACAGTCGAGCTTTTATCGGGACGCCGAGTAAATAACGCCGCAATTGCGGCGTTATTTATTTCTACGATTTAATCTTTGATTACTACGGAAATTAGCGATTACCACGACGTTGCAATTGGTCACGTAAATTTGGCGGGGTACCTTTAATCGTCAGGGTATCCGTCACTGGGTCCCAAAAAATCCGCTCTCCGATTAACATGGCATCAAAATTGATGGTTAATCCTCCGCCACTGCCCGCGAATTTTGTCAACTGACGCAACGTCCCGCGATCGGCTGGGAAACTATCTTCCAGTTCATACCCTTGTTCCTGAGAAAACTGCTGAAAATTTTGCTCACCCAATGGCGGTAACTCCTGGGATAATTCTTCAAGCTTAATCTCCTCACCGGCCTGTAACTGTTCATTACAGTAACCATAGACTTGCTGACGATAAGCCTGACGTTCATTTTTATCCAATTGCGCCGATTCGCAATAATCGTCCACCGCCTGTAATAATCCTTTATTCTGTACTTTCGCATTCATACCTTCACTGGCAGCAAGGAAATCCATAAAGAAGTCAGAAACTTTGCGCCCTACCCGTCCTTTCAGGAAAGTCAGATAACGGCTGGATTCAGGATTCGTTTCCCATTCAGTCAGATCAATTCTTGCTACGATATCTGCATGAGGAATATCAAGGTACTGCGTTGTATTCACATCCAGCTCCTCATTGACGGACATGCTGTTGCAACTATTCAGAACTGCAATCAGCAAATATTCCACGGCAAGATATCGATATTGGCAAAACAGAACCGTTCCACCCTCCGCAAAAGGATACTTTGCCAGCTCATCTTTCAGGCGAACCGTCGCAGCCCGACTAAAACCGAGAAAGTCGTCATCACCTTTACGCAGATGACGGAGAGATTCCGCCAATTCACTCTCTTCATTGAACAAACCATAGGCTTTACTTTTTGCGCTATATACACGATGCAATTCAGCCATCATCTCTTCAACCACTTGATTAGTATCTAGCAGAGAATCACGCAAAATGACTTCCAGCGTTTGTTCATCACGTTTAATCAGCCGATGTAACGCGATCTGGGTAATGTCCAGACTCATTATTTATACTCCTTTTGCAGCTTTGGCCACCTATGGAACCTTGCGATTAACGGCGTATTCAAACACCGTTGCCTCTTTGCTGCAACCAAAAAACCCAATGATCAAAAAACGTTCAAAATTTAATTAATAATGTTCAATATATCGAAGGCTAAAACGATGCAGCAGATTAGAAAATTACAACAACACCCACGATAGAGAATTAATTTGTCATAAAAAAGCAGAAAATTACTCCTCTATACGGTAAGATATGGGGCTTTGTACATTCAGGATATTTGATTTATGCCACAGTCGTCTCGCTATAGCGATGAAAAAGTTGAACATTTATTAACTGAATTAATAAATGTTTTCGAGAAAAATCATGCACCAACTGACCTTACTCTGATGGTATTGGGCAATATGGTAACGAATTTGATCAATACGAGCATTGCTCCTGCACAACGCAGACATATCGCAGACTCGTTTGCACGCGCATTACAATCTTCAATTAATGAAGATAAAGCGCATTAATTTCAATTAATACCTTAATGTAAAGAAAATATGGTGACTAGCCGTCAGCATTACCGCGAAAAAGTTTCTCAGATGATCAGTTGGGGACACTGGTTCGCCCTGTTCAACATCATGTTCAGTCTCGTGCTGGGCAGTCGCTATTTATTTGCATCTGACTGGCCGGGTTCACTGTTCGGGCGTATCTACGCGCTAGTCAGTTGGCTCGGTCATTTCAGCTTTATTATCTTTGCTATCTACTTACTTATTTTATTTCCGCTGACATTCATCGTTATATCCCAGCGGTTACTCAGGTTTCTTTCAGCCGCACTGGCAACGGCGGGTCTAACACTACTGATATTCGATTCTTCTGTCTATGTTCGCTTTCACCTGCACTTAACTCCATTAGTCTGGGATTTAGTCACTAACCCGGAACAAGGGGAATTGACAAGGGAATGGCAACTGATGTTCATCTGTATTCCCATCATTTTCTTGATACAGATGCTCTTCGGTACATGGAGTTGGCAAAAGTTACGCAGCCTCAATCGCCAACGATTCGGTAAACCACTGGCAGCGGTATTTATCACCGCTTTTGTCGCTTCCCATCTCATGTATATCTGGGCAGACGCCAACTTTTACCGTCCCATTACCATGCAGCGCTCAAACCTGCCACTTTCTTATCCAATGACAGCGCGTAAATTCCTTGAAAAACATGGGCTACTGGATCATCAAGAATATCAACGGCGTATTAATCTGCAAGGAAACCCTGCTGCCTTGAGCATCAACTATCCACTGAATAGCTTATCCTATCAGGATACTGGGCGCGGCTATAACCTACTGCTACTCGTGGTGGATGGGCTGGATAATCAAGACATCATCAATGGCATGCCAGCTCTGGAACAATTCGCAAAAAACAACATCCAGTTTACTCAACATTTCAGCACGGGTATTCAGGACGACACTGCATTGTTTGGTTTATTCTATGGTATATCATCGGGTTATCTAGACGGTGTTCTTAATGCAAGAAAACCATCTGCACTTGTTGATGCACTGACGCATCAAGGGTATCAATTTGGCCTGTTCTCTTCCGATGGATTCCAAACCCCACTTTATCGTCAAGCGATATTAACTGATTACTCACTGCCAAACACAAGCAAGCAAAGTGATAACTTAACCGTGACACAATGGCGTCAATGGCTGAATCTACGCAACGGTTCTGCGCCATGGTTCTCATTTCTGGATATTAATGGAGTTACTCATACATCGGGTAAATTCGACAAAAAAGTGCTGGATACTGAAATCCACAACATTTTAGACTCTTTGAAAAATAAAGGAGTTCTAGATAAAACCATCGTTGTGATTACAGCCAAGCAGAATGCAGAGACAATAAATCGCTCTCCACAATGGATTACTGATAACAAATTCAACCGCGAACAGATTCACGTTCCTCTGATAATTCACTGGCCGGGTACACCTGCACAAGTTATCGACAAACTGACCAGTCATCAGGATGTCATGACAACATTAATGCAACGTTTACTGCACGTTGGCAACGCCCCAGAAGATTACTCACAGGGTGAAGATCTTTTTAACGCCCAGAGAGAAAACCCGTGGCTTATTACTGGTGATAATGGTTCACTGATTATTACGACGGCTAAAAATACGGTCTATCTTTCCAGAAATGGGGAGTATTACCTGTATGATTTAAACGGTAATGAAATTCAGGGTTCCAAACCAAATCTTGCCCAACTATTACAGATACTAACTGAAGTGAAACGTTTTTTAGCAAACTAATCGTTTAAAAATCAATCGCTCGCTAAATTAAGGGCTTGCTTTGAAAATAAAAAACGGTACTATAGGAACGGTCATCGGCATGTAGCGCAGCCTGGTAGCGCACCGTCATGGGGTGTCGGGGGTCGTAGGTTCAAATCCTATCATGCCGACCAAATTTCCCCAAGAAAACCAACCCTAACAGGTTGGTTTTCTTGGGGATTGAATTTGCTTGGTGTAAAACCCTCCTCAAAAACGACTGCTTTTCTGAGCTACAAATAATAAAAATATGATTATTTTCTTATTCAGAATTGCCTCATTTACTCCTCCCGTTACCCTCTGAATTTCATAATTACTATGAATGTTCATCAGTTCAATTTTTCTGTACCTTCTGCCCCACATTCCACACCGAATCCTCCGGCATCTGGACACGGACGTCTAAGCGACAGCCTTCTGGAATATCACAATCTCTCCATCGGTATAGTAAACCTTTTCTCCGTCCACGATGGCTTTGATTCACTTATTCTGAAAGCGTTCAAAATGGATATGCTGACTGTAGAAAGTTTCAATCGTGATGCTGCAATAAAGCCGGCCTCCAAACTATTTGTTGGAGAACCAGCTTACTAAAAAATAAGATTATGATTCAGATGATAATGCAGATACAGAAGCTGAATAAAGGTAAGCAGACCATTCGCTATACTGGCAAACAAACACAGAAACAGCTTTCGATGATAATGGATTTGCTAATTTTCTAACTTTTTCTCTGATCTCTGAAGCGGAGTTTAACGAGCTTCCAACATAAGTCCCTGTAGGTAAAGCCATTACTTCACCATTGGCATAAGTAATTGTTCTCCTAAAATCAATTAACCCCATTAATTCATGAAGTGAATTGTGTTCCCTTGAGCCTGCGCCAAAAAGTTCTACACGAACCAGATAAGTAGCCATATACAGTCCTCTCTTTTATTTAAGAAATAACCAAAACATCTACTTTTTTGATTACAGAAAGTTATAGCCACATTCCGCTCTTTCCGAGAGTATTGTGGTTAATGGTGAATTTAGCAGGCATTAATGTGGTAATGCCATATCAATAAATCACAGTGATTTGAGGAAATAGCCGTGCTAACTAAAATGGTGTTAATGAAGTCGAAGTTTAGTGATCATCCTGATAATATATTTTACATTCATGGAATATTTCTCCCGTAATACTCTTCTATTAATCAGCCTCTTAATATTATATCCAATCTAACGATATATCAGGAACTACGATAATGCCAATAATGGCTTTTTATGATAATCTTCCATCCAACGGATTGCATAATCCAATATTTCTTTAGTAGGAACCAGTAGTGTATTGGCAGATCCAATAACACCTTTAATCGACTCTGAATGAGAATGACAAAATTGCTTCACAATATCTTTGAAATAGCCTTCAGGAAATAACTCACAAACCGGATCTATTGTGTCAAATTCTTCTAGTTTAACCCATTCTACATAACCATTTTGAAACAGAGGAATTTCCATTTTACGAATATGTTTATTTGGAATATTTGCCAAGTGTTCAGCATGATGTAATAAGCTCATTGTTTCATATGGAGCGCCAATCATAAGAATTTTCCCCTGACAAGCTACAAATCTCGCAAAAGGTGAGTTATTGCCATGTCCATAATTTATTGAATGATTTTCTACGAAGTGGTTGGCATCATTTCCAATAGCAACTACAGATGCGCCAGGATTTTGACTTCGAACGGCTCCTCTTATCGTTCTAACACTCTCAGCAAATACGCCATGATCTCTGCTTGCTCGTGAAAATAATGGGTCATACGGCATAATTTCAGTTTTTAGTTCAAGCGGCACACAGCCATTTTCATCCATACTATCTTCGTAATTTTGTTCCCAGTTTGTATAACATAATAATGTCCCTTTCTCCCCTATAGCAGTTAAAATCGCCTGAATAAGATCATCTGCACCATTTAAACAATGCCCGACAGAACGCATAGAAACGTGGGCCATAACAACGTCACCCGGTTTTATACCCATATTCAGAATCTGCCCAATGAGTGTTGATTTAGTCCAATATTTATCTTCACCTATTTTGATTATATGTTAGATGAAACCATTTAAACTAATAAAGTTTATTTATATTTTAACTCACATAATGAATCAAGCTGGTTTTAAGAAATTAACTCACTGGGTTTTAAATTGATTTATAACCTATCCAGATAATCTATTTTATTTGTTATTTTTTAAACTATATTGTTCCTAAGGTCTTTACCTACTTCAAGTATACTTTTTTTAACACAATCCGTGTTCAAACTGCCTGAAACAATAAACAATTACTAGAATAGACTCTTATTGGGATAAGGTGAAAACCTAGGTTTTATCGGCATTCGCTCTTTAATTCTTGCTTTGTTAAGTCCTCAAGAGAAATTAACTGCAAATTGGCGACCATAACTTTCAAATAAAGTATTTAGC
>NZ_LFCV01000108.1 GCF_001037465.1 Xenorhabdus khoisanae | reverse complement strand
CATCTCTCAATTCCAGCACGGTGCCAAAGGTTCAGTGGTTGGGATGCGTTCATTACATTCCTCTTTTTTGCAAGACTTATCTTGAAAAATAATTTTATTTGTCAGTAGCTCTGATGCCCAAATTCTATCACTACGTACCTTGAAATCCATGGATAAACATATTAATAGGAGTTAATGGTTATCACTGGAATCAGTATTATCCCCTATATTTGTATCAGCAAAAAGCTCTGCAATATACCAATGTTCCTTACTCTGATCCTGCCTCAAAAAATATTGCTTTTCATCAATGGAGAATGGAACCAAATATTGATAACTCGTATCCCATGGGTCTTGATGCTCATTGAACCGATCAGGAACTCCTCTACTAAATATATAACCAGTAAACCAATAATTATCGTAAAATCTTTGTCCTGCATAATAGTATTTATCTTCAATAACATATGTAAACTCTGGGTAGTAATAATATGCCCAGGTATTAGAAGTATTCTGTTTACCTACTTTTCCATCTTTACTCAACTCATAAGTAAAAGCATTTTGATTTACGCTTGTATGGATATATATATATTCTTTATCTTCCATTGAAAAGAAGAATGTGGCTCCGTAGAAATTATCCCAGTCACGTTGCTCCGTTGGTGTCCTTACCATTTTTCCGCTCGAAAGGATTTCTTGTATAATATAAGGATACCCACCTTTATTATTTGCCTCTTTACTATGAAGATAGATAAATTGACGTTTACCTGCTTTATATGCAAAACCTATATCATAATCACTATTCCAATATCCATTATCTATGATTTCTTTGTGTCCTTCTGTATCCAGTTTTGCAATTATCCAATAAGATTTATAGGTGTTTTGTGACGCATTAATAAAATTTTTGGCTAACCCAAAAATATATTGTTCTTCTCCAAGAACAAAAGGAAACATTAAATCATAAAAGTTTACCCATTTCTGTCCGGTAGAAGTTTGATCCCCTTGCTGTCCGCCTGTAATGAGCTTATGTACAGTCACTAGATGATCACATTTGCGCTGACGCAAAAGATGCTGTTGATTCTTAAGGGAATAACTAAAGATGGTCCTAATATATTTTCCATCAGAAGGGGGATTTGCGTCACAATCCAGATTAGATTGAAAATGGATATGTGCGATGTCGTGAGCGGTTTCACTGACATCTAAAAAACCAGTGAGTGTTACATTTTCACCCTCTTTATGGGTGTTATAGAGTTTTAAATTCACAGTTCCCGATGGGTCTGTATCAACAGAAGTGGTCTGAGTTAGCTGGCCTTTCTCAAAAGAAGCGAAACCTGTAACTTTTAAATTCAGCTTACGATTGGCGAGATTTACTCCTGAACCTGTTCCCGTAAGAGTTGCCCTGACTTTGTTATGCTGTTCTCCATCAGCCATTGCATAGTCATTAATGACATTAAAATTAAGCGAATAAGACGCCGTAGCTTTGAAATGGTAAGGTTGTATAGCAATCTGGTTACCACTCTCCTGAAAAAAGACGGTCAATTGACCATTACCACCTACATCCGGGCCTGCGATCAAGACAGAAGCTTCCCCTACGCCATTTATGCTACCAAGCAATTTTTTTTGGCCTGTATCCTGACCATTAACAACAAAACTGCCTAATGAACATTCAAAAATTAAGTCTAATCCAGGCAATGTCTCCGAATATTCATAAGCTAATATATTAATATTAACCGCCGGTCTATCTTGAAATACTTCATATGATGGAGTGAAGTTTATTGAAATTGCCATATTATTTTACTCAAATGTTAGCGGATCGACAAAAACGATAGTGTTATTAATTTGTTCCATAGAAATACCACTACCACTGGCATTAATAGAAAAATTAGTCCTAAAAGCTTTATTTGAGGTTAATTTATAACTCAAGACTTTATTAGTAATAGGATTATTTATTGGTATAGAATTCTTAACAACATCATCAATTATGATATCTGGCGTATCAAACTTCACATTAATAGTCTCAATTCCAGTTTTTAGCGGCTCAATAAAAAGGAAACATTGGCACGTTCCATCTGCAACACCATAAGAACTATAAGTATATTTAATTTCTTCACTTGAGGATAATAACCAAACCGAAAAATTTAAACAAACTTTATAAGCATTAACAG
>NZ_LFCV01000107.1 GCF_001037465.1 Xenorhabdus khoisanae | reverse complement strand
CCACTTTATTTCTATTTTATAATGTAGACAATAAATTCAATTTAAATAAGATACAATTAACTTTACTTATATAAGTAAAAGTTATCGTAAGAGAGAAAAATGGCGACACCAATAAAACTCAATCAACTACGTGCTTTTGTTGAAATCAACCGTCATGGCAGTATCAGGGCTGCCAGTCGGTTTTTGTCACTCTCGCAGCCTGCCTTAACTAAATCGATTCGGGAACTTGAAAATTCACTTGGTACAAAATTATTTATACGCAGTAACCAGGGTATTTATTTAACAGAGTGTGGAAAAGGTTTTTTACAACGCGCTAGTTTGATACTTGAGGAACTTCGCATTGCACAGGAAGATATTCAACAACAAATTGGTTTGATCGGAGGCGTGGTTAATATTGGTGTTGCCGGCAGTATTGCACGTACCATTATGCCGAAAGTGATCACACAATTTCATCGTGATTATCCAACAGTAAATTTAAGAGTTGTTGAGGGGCAGTTATTGACTATGCTGCCTCAACTCAGACAAGGAGAATTGGATTTTACTGTCAATACCTATTATGCAGGCAGTTTGGATGCAGAATTGAACTTCGAAAAGCTGATGGAAAAAGAATACAAAGTGATAGTACGAAAAGGGCATCCAAAAGCGAATGCAACCTCTTTAGAAGAATTGGCTGATTGCAATTGGACGATGCCAACACCTAAAGACACTTATTATCGTAGATTATTTGAAACATTCTCATCACTGCATCATCCACCGGTTTTTAGCGTTACCTGTGAAACATTAATGTCGTGCATGAGCTTAGCCGCTGAAAGTGATTTTTTAACGATTGTGGCTGTAGATGTGGTTGATGAGGCTTTATTTGATCAGCAATTTGTAGCGTTAAATCTTAAAGAACAACTCCCGTTTGCCACTTTTGGCCTTATCCAACGAAGAGATACCAAACTCACTCCCGCCGGAGAATATTTAGCCAGACTTTTTCGGATGTATTGTCGGGGTTGAGTTTTGTTTTCAAGGCATTGGAAGCTGCAATAAATCAGCTTCCATCAATTGCAGTTTAATAAAGAACAGAATACAGCAAATAATATGCTTACTCCGCGTCTTCCAAGTGACTAACCTCAAAACCTACTGCACCAAAAGCAATACTGACCCGTATTTGCCCTCTTAATCGAAAATCTACGACCCAATTTCCATTCTCTTGCCAGATATACATTTTCTGGCTCACAATATCCCACTTTCTCTACTGATTCGAAAACAAGCTGTCCTGTTTGATGTTGAGATTCACTGTCATGTTTAGCCCATTCATCAAAACAGCTTAACTCTTCTGCAATATCGATAATTGTAATCACTTATTCATACCTCAATCGCAGGAATAGTAAGCATTCTGCATGTACTACAGACCTTCAAGCTCTAATCACAGCGTCATAAAAATTAAATATGTCATATGGAAATCGATCTAATTCAAATCAGTATCCATTTAATTTAGTCTTTAAGATAGAAAGCATTCCATCTCCCTGTGAGACCAATTGATAAAGTGAGAGATTTCATCCCATAACAAAAGTAGCCTTGCTTTTTGTTTCTCTGAAGGAGCAACCCCTGAACAATTAAATTGGTTAATCCAATATTCCAGAAATTCATTAGATAATTGGCCATTATCCTGTTTCACATTAGATAAAATAAATATCAACCAATCCCATTTATTTAAGCGACGAGCCAAAGAAAAACATAATCTGCTCCCTTTTATTGATTGCATCTCATCCATACAACGCTGTACATCAGTTAAGGTGAGCAATACCTTATGCTTATCCCGCAATTTCAAAGCAAGCTTCCCTACTTTGACGGATGGATGAGTAAAAGCCTCAAGCAAAATATTCCGTACCGTATCTCCGCGGTGCTTCATCAAAACCTGTAATGCCCCCATATATATCCCCGGATGATGGCGATCCAAACAACAATTAGCCCACTTAACCACATCCGGATGCCCCAGTTCATCCAGTCCCAATAAAGCAATACGTTTTTTCGAAACCGTAGCCTTGGTGCTTTGCAAAGCCTCCAGATAGATATTTGTCGGGTCAATATTCCTGACAGCTAACAGTTTTACCGTTCTCTGGCGAACCAATGCGTTGCCGTCGAATAACAGAAATACTAATGTTGATTGTGGAATATCAAGATAATAATCAATAATATACTGCAACGTTGATTGCTTAATAGGTACGAATGGATCATTCAGAAAACATCGAAAAACTGCCATATCAGTAAAATCTGATTTACTCAGTTGGTACTGTACTGCCCTTAATCTAACCATAGGATCGGTATGTTCTATAGCACATGCTACAATTTCCATCGGTGAAAATAATTCACGCTCACACAATATATGTAGAGAGCAACGTGCAACTGATTTATCAGTTGATCTCAGACCGTTAAGCAGCGCTCTACGATTTTCTGGTTTTGCCAGAAACTCCAGAACCTCATCCACCAATTTCTTATGTTGATCACGCTGGCAATCCAGCAAGCTCCAAAATTCAGGCAACATTTTCACCAGATTGCCAGCTTGCTCAGGCAACAAGAACTTCCTGATACATTGACGGGCAGCACGTCTTATAGGTTCAGCCCAATCATTTGCTCGTTCAATAAATTCAGGTAATGCTGAAATTTCACGCATAATTCCAAGACATAATACAGCTCTTTGCCTAATTTGTCCGTTATGGTGACGAGTTAATTGTTTTAACCAAGCTATTGTATCTTCTTCGTCTACTTTGTCCCATTTATATCCAGTAAAACGAGACATAACGAGAATCTGCCCAATTTGACGTAGTAAGAAATATTCTGATGCCATATTTTTTCCTTTTTATTCTATGTTATTCCTAACTAAACAAAACTCTAAAATAAATCTATAAACTTCTCACAAAGAATGTGTATCTTAAAATAAGATATAAAATTAAGTTATTATGTCAGTAATAATTATCACGATTAAAATAATTTTCAGAATAAGATAAGGAGAGGAAAACGGTTTAAGCATCTACCGAGTAAGCCCCCACTCATCAAACTGTTTTTTAATCTCTTTAATCGATGAGAGTTTGATCTTTGGTACAGTCAATTGTTCAAACAATGTCGCATAACGTTTTCTGCTTTTTGGCGTGACAACAGAAATATGATGGATCATTTTCCATTTGATACTATCCCTATTACCTTTCAGGCTACCATAGCGATTGCGTTGAAATAGGGTTCTATTGGCATAACGTAACAGGCTTGATGGCATTGAGATATCTAATAAAATGACACCTGTTGCTCTGGATAAGCGTTGTGATAAACATCTTCCATAGTTTCCATCTATCACCCAGCTTTCCTCCTGTATTGCTCTATCATGCAATGAGATGAATTCATCTACGGGGCGTTCCTGCCAGTCTGTATTAGGTAAATGAAAAAGCAGATCCAGATGAATTACTTTTAAATCGCATTTCCTTGAGATTGCGTGAGCAAAGGTAGATTTACCACTGTTCGAAGGCCCTATGATACAAATTCTATTTCCTAAATCCGAAAGCTGCATAACATACTCCAGGAGTTATAGCTCCGCCTTTATCATCAATATAAGAAAGCAAACTTAATCACATTAATGCGGCTATCAATTTTTCACATGTAAAAATGGTGAACATAGTTTGGTTATGGAATACAGAATCTATGCGCGCACAACACTTTGATATTACTAAACTAATAATAATGAAGATGACTAGGCTTTTATGAAAAGCTTTGTAAAACGTGAAGTTCAGACATAAAAAAGATGCTTTCTTTTAGCATCTTAATTTAGATGGTCGAAGGCCGGACTCGAAATTACCACCTAATCCACTGATATCAATCTGATTTAATTACGACAATAGATTCTTATACCCGCACTTGTACCCACAAACGAAAATCCGTACAAAAATCAGACACAGTAAGCGGGTACAAAGCCTCATCAGTACAACACCAATATGGCTGCGAAGACAAGAGTTAAGCAGGTAAGAAGGTTTTCTTTAGAGGAACCAAAAGCTTGGTCTCGATATCAACTTGCTCATAGTTTTCAATAAGAGCACGGACAAGATCATCAAGCGTCCAGAGGGTCAGAGGAATTGTCGAACGATCGGCCTCATAACGAGCATCCTTAGTAAATCCGCCCGTACTGACGTAAAGCCCACGATCGTCTTTATGGCGACCACCAATAAAGCTGCGAATTTGTTGGCTTCCCATTTGTTCTCTACGATGTTTTACCTCAACGATAATGCGCGGATTCTCAAAACCAAAACCATCAGGCGAAGCAATGATATCTTTACCGCGATCGGCTCCTGCCGGAGAGATCTGCGTTTTATATCCCATGCTGCGTAAGACTCCAGCAACAAGATTCTGCATCTCATCCCAGTCGAGAGAATTGATTCGATCTTTAATACCTTCAAACGCCAGCATTTCCATATCACGTAGTGGATCAGATATAACTTCATCTTCATCCATTGTAATTGGATTCTGAGTAACAACGTCAGCAGCGGGTTTCTTATCCTGCAAAAGCTCTGCTAACGCATATTCCGGAAGCTGGAAAACCGTCAGCGTGGAGCCCAATGTATTTTTGGTAGCAGTAGACAACCTGTCACGGTCGATTTCTTCACCGTTCCATTTTACCTGACGTGCAATTCCCATCCCATCCTCGAGCCATTCTGAATGGTACTGGAAATCGGATATTACTTTACCTAAAAGGTAAGTACGGTTCGCAGGGGAATACGTAATGACCCAATCGCCCTTTTGAATTTCATTCACGAAACGCCAGACCTGGGAAGCACCCGAACGAGCAGTCCCCAACTTAGTTAACGGATCTGCTTCCTGATATAACGCAAGTAACTGAGCTCGGGAAAGACCGGGTTTAACCAAAGGTGCAAGCTGAGACCAACCAATACCCACGATTTGTTTGTCGCGAAAGTCGTCATAGAGCTTGCCGCCATCGCCGCGAATCATCCACATTCTGTTGCCCATACCCGTCCCTTTATAAGGAAAAGAAATTACGGTGGATCATAAGCTTGTTATCCGAAGGTGTCAAAACTCTCAACAACTACTGCCCTTTTGAAAGTAGCAGATGATGAAAAGATCATCTTCGTAAACCTGCAGACGCGGATTGTCGCGAACAAAGTCCATCAGTCGGATGGAGGTCATGCTCCCAATGATTAGACATTGTGATAAACTCCCTACTTTTTATTATTGGTGGGATATGGCTAAAGTCGATGTGGTTTGCCGTTACTGTCATAAAACAGAAGAGGTTAAAGGACATGGAAAAGGGCGTACTGGGCATCCCCGTTATCACTGTTATTCCTGCCGTAGAACCTTCCAACCATTTTTGGGGCACATTTAAAATCGAAGTATAGATGCCCCAGATTATGCCCCTTGCTGCATATTGATTGCAGAAGACTACAGTAGACATCAGGATAACGAAGTTTCTTGATTTATTGGGATTTTTAGGGAGTTTGTAGACTTGGGTAGACGTTAGAAAACTAACGAATGGTGCCGAAGGCCGGACTCGAACCGGCACACCCGAAGGCGGTTGATTTTGAATCAACTGCGTCTACCGATTTCGCCACTTCGGCACTGAAGTATTCGGAGAACGGAGGCCATTATACCTGCCAGAAGACCATTCGCAACACTTATCCTTTCAATCTTGTTCAAGTGTCTAAAAAAGAATCATTAAATCCATTTTTTCGCCAACAAAGATCAAAACACAACCACTCCGGCAACTGCACAACATAAATTCTTCCTTCACAATTATCTTCCTTCAATAGACAACCTATAAACTCCTTATATAATTCAAAACAATACACTGCTATGAGGTAAATTATCATGACTATTATCAGTTGGATTTTTACAGGTATCCTGTTGGGTATCGTTATCGGTGCCATTATGGCGATTTTTAAGAAAAAAAAATAACAGCTTTATTCCCCACTTGAGCGTTCTCTGATTGGTTAATCCAAAAATGAAAAAACAGCTATATAAACTGTGTACAGTTTCCGCCCTGATATGGGCGATCTCGGCTTGTGCTGATTCTGGCGGTTTGCACCAAAACAAACTCCAGAAATCTCATGCACAACCTGCAAAGTGGGAAGTTTTTGAAGGTAATGACAATATCAAGAAAATGACTACCGCGCTGGTCGAGCAGTATGCGCAGTCCATATTTGATGAAGGTAATCCGTCAGGGATGGCGATGGTGGTAATCGATAATAATCAGGTTGTGCATCGCAGTTTTGGAGAGACTTATCCGGGAAGTGGCGTTCGGCCGCGGCAGGATTCTGTGATTCGTATTGCTTCTATTACCAAATTGATGACCAGCGAGGTCATGATCAAATTGGCACAGAAGGAACGTATTAAGATTACCGATCCGTTGCAGAAATATACTTATTACGGTGTCCATGTACCGGATTATGGCACAGGTCAGCCAATCCGACTGTATCATCTGGCAAGTCATACCAGCGGGCTGCCGCGGGAGCAGCCCGGCGGGAAATGGGGACGTCCTGTGTTTATTTGGCCGACTCAATCGAACCGCTGGACTTGGCTGAAAACCGCAGGGATAAATTCCGTACCCGGTACGACCGCCTCATATTCTAATCTGGCCTATGATTTATTGGCAGATGCGCTTTCCAAAGCCACAGGAAAACCCTATTCCCGTTTGCTACAAGAAGAGATTACCCGCCCTTATCGCATGAAGGATACAACTCTGACTCCCACGCAATCCCAATGCGCCCGCTTGATGGCAGGCGTGAAATCCAGCCCTTGCGTGAATACCATTGCCGCCGCAGGCAGTGGCGGGATTTATTCTACTCCTGCAGATATGCAACGCTGGATGCAACAGTTTTTATCTTCCCAAAATCAGTTAAGGAAGCAAACTGCCAGTCGTGAACAGGGCATCTACTTTAAACGCGCTGATCTAACGTCAATCAAAGGAATGGATGTTGCAGGTCTGGCGGACGGTATCGGTCTTGGCTGGGTATATATGGACGCCAAAGGCAAAGTGCCCGGTATTTACCAGAAAACCGGCGGTGGCGGTGGGTTCAATACATATATGGCGATGATCCCGGAACAAAATATCGGCGTGTTTGTTGTGATGACGCGGAAAGAACAAAGTAAATTCAGTCAGGTGACAAGTGGGGTTAATGAATTAGTCGCTGCCCTGGCTCTCAATCATAACCAAATTTAATATTGTCAGGATTGACAGAAAAATTACAGCCTGAGTTTTACTTATTTTGCTAATATAAAACTCAGGCTGGTATGTCGTCGATTCCCATCATTAAGGCTTCATAAAAATCAGTGCTCATTCCTTCAGGAAAGGCAAAAGCATTTATTATATTTGTGTTTTCTGCATTTGCAGATCGGAACAATAATGGGTTTATAGAATTTATATCATAACCAGATTTCAATATTCTTTTCGGCCGGGAATTAATATTTTTATTAACCTTATCAAGGTATTGATTGTCGATTTATGAGATATCTTCGAAAGAATTAGTTGTTCGACTATAGTGCGTCCTTGTTACGTCAATGACCCCCTGATAAGCCTCTACGATCACCTGAGCAGAATTAGGAAGTAATCGGGAGAAACTGGCTGCAAAAGAATTTCCATACTCATCCCGGCCTGCCGAATGGCAAAATAATAAACGAATATGACGATATCTAGGCATAGCATGTCTGAAATATTTATATAAAATGGATATTAACTTTTCTGGCCCCATAGGACCAAACTCAACATTAGCCATCTTCCCACCTGCGATGCCATGACCTGATATATTCAAACGCAACGCTCTGGAGGCATCATGACGTACATCTTCAAAAACATGAAACCCCTCTGAAAAAAATTTAAGGTACTTCATTGTAAAACCTCCTAATATACTTGTCTCTCATCCGTTATTCGTGTTCCGTTATAAAACCATACGGGATGATGGGGCGTATTGGGATCTAACGGTTCGTAACTCTCTATATTATGAAGTGAAGTCGCTAAATTCTGATAAAAATCAGTTCGCATACTTTCAGGAAAACCAGGGGAATTTATTCTGCTGACAAAGCCAACCTGAAAAATGCTATTCATCACCCGAGGATTAGCAGGATTCACATTAAAGCTAAACTTTTCCTGCATTATGTCATAAGTTATTCTTCTTGTTCTCACATTACCTAAATAGCTTTCTATATAACTCGTTGGGCATAGTAAGGAAAATTTGTAAGCAAATGAGTTATTGTCACCGTCTGCTGAATTGCAAAGTAACAAGCGGATATAATGAAATGCTCTCGCATAATGGGGAGTCAGTATTTCATACAATCCCTGAGCAGTTTTTCCGATATAATGACCATTCTCATCAAGACATAACATGAAGCCATTTTCGTAATATCCACTATGGCCACATACATTCAGTCGATTTCTTCCATGGTATATATCTTCAAAAGTATAAAAACCTTCCCGATAATATCTTAGATTCTTCATCGTGATACTCCCTGGATACAGTTAAGAAGTAAGCTTTTATCAAAAAAAACACTAATAAATATATTTTATGAAAAATTAATTTTACTATAAACAAATTTAGAAATAAGTCATCTTGAGAAATACAATAGACATGCCAACTTTCTTCTAGTCTATAGTTTATCAGCAAATCCTATTATTTTTTACCTGTGTTAGACTAATCCGTTTTTTTCATCCATTCATTTTTTCTTACTATTTCTCCATTACAAAAGAAAACTCGAATAGAAAACATATCTCGTATTTCAATAGGTTCACAAGTATCACAGAAGGTTTCTAATATATTCTTATAATACATAAGAAGTTTCTGTTCATATTGACTTTTCCTAGGATCACGACGAAGTTTATATAAATAACCTGGATCAATATCATCTTTCAATATTCTTTTCATCCGGACATTATCTAATTCTTCAAAAGCATTTTTATAGAACGAAGCCATTCGCATGGTAGAATCAGCGGCCCCCATTCCATAACCAAAGACAGAACTGGCATTTTCAACTGAAGTAATATTATGATCATGTTCCCCTCCATATTCCGCTTTTTTCTTCCTAACATGTTCCCAAATAGGATAGTTCGTATTTAAATGTGACTCGAAGGGAAAATTTCGCCACTTACTTACCAATATTTTTCCATTTTCATCCATGAAATCTTTATAATATTCCATACCATATACATTAATCATTCCCTTATAGGCCTCTACGAGCACATGGCGAGGTCTATCTAATAACCGAGAAAATTTGGCTGCAAAAGAATCGGTATGCTCATTCCCATCTGCTGAATTGCAGAATAACAGACGTATATAACGATATTTAAACATATTCAGCTTACGTTTTAAAATATTCATCAATTGCTCTGCTTGTATCAAACCTGTGGAAGTCTTCATTAACCCCATTTGACCATGAGATGATATGGTCAAGCGTAATCCATGCCGATTTTTGTCAAAGCACACATCTTCAATAACATGAAACCCTTCTGAAAACTCTATAACTTTCATAATGATCTTCCCCAAAGCTAGTGAATATATGATTATGTTCTGATCTCATTTTCCCCAAATAAATGTGAACAACATGGGCCTTGTAACTTTTATTGTAATTAATAGAAACATTTTTTTAATGAGTGGCACTTGATATATTTAATTATTTAATTATTTAATTATTTAATTAATATTTTTCTATTAATATTTACCAGAAAGTCAATGCCGGAAAGTTCACTACATATTAGGGTAATAACAATAATATCTCCAATACTAACCAAGTGACAAGTTCCAATGGTTTCTTTAGATTTCTCCTCTGAATTCACACAATCATCCTCAATCTTATTCAAACCCGCTCTCATGGAATTTGTCTCTCATCATATCTCATTCAAGAGATAGAAAAAGAAGCCATTCTGACACCTACAAAGGCTCTGAACTCCATCGGAAGAAGCAAAGTAAATTTAGTCATGTGAATGTTGAAAGACGATATACTTTATAATTACCTTCTGGACTCGTCTATTTTGACCACAAATCGCCCCCACAATTATGAAATGATTTCATAAAAGCGGAGGCGATAAGTAAGTTCAATGAAATAGCAGTGACTGTTATTTTCGGTGAAGAAGTAAGTAAATACTCACTACAAAGAATAACAGGCTTGGCAGCAATGCCCCCAATATCGGTGGCATGCTATAAACCAAACTGAGCGGGCCGAATATCTCATTCAAGACATAGAAGAGGAAGCCCATGCTGATACCCACAACCACCCTGAATCCCATCGGTACGCTGCGCAGTGGCCCGAAGATAAAGGAAAGTGCCATAAGCATCATCACCGCAACCGATAAAGGTGCAAAGATTTTCTTCCACATATTAAGCTGATAACGTCCGGCATCCTGCTGCCCTTGCTCTAAATACGTGATGTATTGATGTAGGCCACGGATAGAAAGCGCCTCGGGATCAAGAGAAACCACCCCCAACTTTTCTGGTGTCAGCCGGCTTTTCCAATCCGCAGAAATACGTTGTGAACCCGTGATTCGCCCATTTTGCGTTAAATCAGACTCTTCAACCTGAGATAATTTCCATTGCTGATTATCCCTGTCATATACCGCCGAAGCCGCGTATTTGATGGATAACAATTTCTGTTTGTCGTTAACGTGATAAATGTTAACGCCGTTCAGAGAGTTGTCTTTAGCCACGCTCTGGATATAGACAAAATCATCACCATCTTTCGCCCATAAACCTTTGGTCGTGGACATCAGCGAACCACCAAACATTTTCTGGGCACGATAATTACGGGCAAGCTGCTCCCCTTGTGGAGCAACCCATTCACCAATAACCATTGTCAGCAGGACCAGCGGGATTGCCGTTTTCATGACAGAACCCGCCACTTGTAAGCGGGTAAAGCCGGAAGCCTGCATCACCACCAGCTCACTGCGCGTCGCCAGCGTTCCCAGCCCCAATAACGCCCCAAGCAAAGCCGCCATTGGGAAGAAGATCTGGATATCTTTAGGAACGCTCAACAGTGTATAAATACCTGCGGAAATTGCAGTATATTCCCCCTGCCCGACTTTGCGCAGCTGATCGACAAATTTGATAATGCCGGAAAGCGATACCAGCATGAACAATGTCATCAGGATGGTTTGCAGGATTGTCCGACCGATATATCTATCCAATACCCCAAACATCATGACGCTCCTTGATTCTTAAAGCGTGAACGCAGTTTGCGCATTGGTACGGTATCCCACAGATTAAGCGCCAGAGCCAGGGCAAAATACGCACCGTTAACCAGCCACATCCAGAACATAGGGTCAAGTTTACCCTTGCTGCCATTGGAACGCAGGGAGCTTTGCAACAGGAAGAAAATCAGGTAAAGCAACATGGCGGGCAGCATACTCAGTATCCGCCCCTGACGCGGGTTCACGGCACTCAACGGAACAACCATCAACGCCATGATCAACACCGAGACAATCAACGTCAAACGCCAGTGGAGTTCTGAACGTGAATCATCGTCAGTATCATGCCAAAGCTGCTCAATCGATTTCTGCTCGACTTTACCGTCATCGATATCTGCTCTCTGATGCCCAATCACCGCCTGATAATCAGTGAATTCGGTAATGCGGAAATCACGCAACAGCGCCGTACCTTCATAACGTGTTCCTTGATGAAGTACCGCAACCTGATTGCCATTCGGACGCTCTTCCATATGGCCGCCATCCGCAATAACTACCGAAGGACGCTGGTCATTCGAAGGACGTAGCTGGGCAAGGAATACGTTCTCAAAGGTATTGCCCTTCACGTTACCGATATAAAGCACCATGTTGCCATCGCGGGAAGGCTTAAATTGCCCTTCCATGATCGCAGCAAGACTTGGATTGGCTTTTGCATCTGCCAATACTTGTGCCTGATATTTGGAAGACCACGGTGTGATCCAAATAACATTGGCAGCCGCCAGCATTGATGTCAGCAATGCCAGAATAAGGGCGGATTTCACCAACATACTTTTGCCCAACCCGCAGGCATGCATGACGGTGATCTCACTTTCGGTATAGAGTTTACTGAAAGTCATTAATACCCCGAGGAATAAACTCAGGGGTAAAATAAGTTGCGCCATCTCTGGCACACCCAAACCTAACAAAGATATAACCAAATTTGCGGGAATATTTCCTTCTACCGCCGCCCCCAATACATCCACTAATTTCTGACAGAAGAAGATCAGTAATAAGATGAAAAGTATTGCGATTTGGCTTTTCAGGGTTTCCCGTACTAGATATCTAATGATGATCACGCTTATTACGCCTGTGAAAACTTGTCTTTTTGCAGGAAAGTCGCTAACTTCGTCGTATATCTACCATTTATATGAATCAGTTTGGCTTCCCCATCGCTAAAATGATACCAAAGCATCCCATATATTGGTTCCCAATTAGAACATACTTATCGTTAGCTAAGTACCAAAAAATAATATGCTTAGCTTAACATAACAGTTAATTTTCTTTGGGATGAATTAATGCGGAACGTGATATTTTAGCGATTGTATCCGTCTTTGTCTTTAAGATTCAGGAGAACGCATGGAGTTTAGTGTAAAGAGCGGTAGCCCGGAAAAACAGCGCAGTGCCTGTATTATTGTCGGCGTGTTTGAACCTCGTCGCCTTTCCTCTATCGCAGAGCAGCTTGACAAAATAAGTAACGGCTACATCAGTGCTTTATTGCGCCGTGGTGAACTTGAAGGCAAGGTTGGTCAGACCTTGTTGCTGCATCATGTTCCTAATGTGCTGTCTGAACGTATTTTACTGGTGGGTTGTGGAAAAGAACGTGAACTGGATGAACGCCAATACAAGCAGATTATCCAGAAAACGATCAGTACCCTCAATGAAACCGGTTCAATGGAAGCAGTTTGTTTCTTGACTGAACTGCATGTGAAGGGACGTAACAACTACTGGAAAGTACGTCAGGCGGTCGAAACAGCAAAAGAGTCACTGTATGTTTTTGATCAACTCAAGAGCAGCAAGAACGAACTGCGTCGCCCGCTGCGCAAGATGGTGTTTAATGTACCGACCCGCCGCGAATTAACCAGCGGTGAACGCGCCATTCAGCACGGTCTTGCCATTGCATCAGCTATCAAGGCGACGAAAGATCTGGCAAACATGCCACCGAATATCTGTAATGCTGCCTACCTGGCATCACAGGCTCGTCAGCTCGCTGATAATGCCGCCAATCTGACAACCAAAGTCATTGGCGAAGAGCAGATGAAAGAACTGGGCATGAATTCCTATCTGGCTGTCGGTCAGGGTTCACAGAATGAATCCTTGATGGCAGTCATGGAGTATAAAGGCAGCAAAGACGCCAATGGGAAACCTATCGTACTGGTGGGTAAGGGGCTGACTTTCGACTCCGGTGGTATTTCCATCAAGCCGTCCGAAGGTATGGATGAGATGAAATATGACATGTGCGGTGCAGCGTCGGTTTATGGCGTCATGCGTGTTGTCGCCGAACTGCAATTGCCAATCAATGTCATCGGTGTTCTGGCTGGCTGTGAAAACATGCCGGGCGGGCGCGCTTATCGTCCGGGAGATATTTTGACCACTATGTCCGGTCAGACTGTTGAAGTGACAAACACGGATGCAGAAGGCCGTCTGGTACTGTGTGATACGCTGACCTATGTTGAGCGTTTTGAACCAGAACTGGTCATTGATGTTGCAACCTTAACCGGCGCTTGTGTCGTTGCTCTGGGTAGCCACTATACCGGTCTGATGTCCAACCATAATCCACTGGCTCATGAACTGCTGAATGCCTCAGAGCAAGCAGGCGATCGTGCATGGCGTCTGCCATTGGGTGACGAATATACCGAACAGTTAGAATCCAATTTTGCGGATATGGTAAACTCGTGCGGACGTTCAGGTGGCGCTATTACTGCCGGTGCTTTCCTGTCCCGCTTTGCAACCAAATACAATTGGGCGCATCTGGATGTTGCGGGTACAGCATGGCGTTCAGGTAAAGCGAAAGGCGCAACAGGTCGTCCGGTTGCACTCCTGTCACAATTCCTGTTAAATCGTTCAGGTTTGAATTCTGATGATTAATGTCCCTGCCGCACATTTTGTTCAATAAAAGTTTATTCAATAAGATTGCGGTTAATGATATTAAGGGTATTGCAGATGCAATACCCTTTTCCGTCACTGCTTCCGTAATCTTGTAACCAAGAAACTATGAAAAACGCCACCTTCTATTTATTGGAAAAGCTACCATTGGAAAAGCTGCCATTGGAAAGTTTGGCTCCGGAACAATCATCGTCTCCGGATCATTTACAATCGCATGAGTGGCTGGCATGTCAGCTTGCTGCCGATCAGTGGCGTGCAGGGAAGCGAGTTCTGATTGCTTGTGAAAGCCAACAACAGGCTGAAAAACTGGACGAAGCATTATGGCAACGGGAACCAAGTCAATTTGTACCGCATAATCTTGCCGGAGAAGGCCCTCGCTATGGCGCTCCTGTGGAATTGTGCTGGCCGCAGAAAAGAAGCAATGCTCCCCGCGATGTGTTGGTAACACTGCTTCCTCATTTTGCAGACTTTGCCACAGCTTTCCATGAAGTGATAGACTTCGTTCCTATTGATGAAAATCTAAAACAGTTAGCGCGCGAACGATATAAATCCTATCGTAACGTCGGCTTTAATTTGACCATGGCAACCCCGCCAACCTATTAAATATTCAAGACACTATGGAAAAGACTCCCGCTAATCAAACGCAATCTGAGCCATCTCTCGATAAAACGTACAATCCGACAGAGATAGAGCAACCTCTTTATCGCCACTGGGAACAGAGTGGTTACTTCAAGCCGAATGGCGATACCAGCCGTGAAAGTTTCTGTATCGTTATTCCACCACCAAACGTCACCGGCAGCCTGCATATGGGTCACGCATTCCAGCAGACTATCATGGATACCATGGTGCGTTACCAACGTATGCAGGGTAAAAACACCCTGTGGCAATCGGGAACCGACCACGCGGGTATTGCGACACAAATGGTTGTTGAGCGCAAAATCGCGGCAGAAGAAGGTAAAACCCGCCACGATTATGGTCGTGAAGCCTTTATCGACAAGATTTGGCAGTGGAAAGCGGAATCGGGTGGCAATATTTCTAACCAGATGCGCCGTCTGGGTAACTCCGTAGATTGGGAGCGTGAGCGCTTCACCATGGACGAAGGTCTGTCCAAAGCAGTTAAAGAAGCTTTCGTTCGCCTGTATCAGGACGATTTGATTTACCGTGGCAAGCGTCTGGTTAACTGGGACCCGAAACTGCGCACTGCGATTTCTGATCTGGAAGTTGAAAACCGTGAAGTGAAAGGTTCCATGTGGCACCTGCGCTATCCGCTGGCTGACGGCGCAAAAACCACAGAAGGCAAAGATTACCTGATTGTCGCCACGACCCGCCCGGAAACCATGTTAGGGGATACCGGCGTTGCGGTTAACCCAGAAGATCCCCGTTATAAGGATCTGATTGGCAAAGAGATCCTTTTGCCATTGGTCAACCGTCGTATTCCTATCGTCGGCGATGAGCACGCGGACATGGAAAAAGGCACCGGTTGTGTGAAAATCACCCCTGCCCATGATTTCAATGACTATGAAGTCGGTAAGCGCCACAACCTGCCAATGATCAATATTCTGACCTTTGACGGCGATATCCGCGAAACCGCAGAAGTATTCGATACCAATGGCGAAGCCTCTGATAGCTACTCAACCGACATTCCTGCTGAATACCGTGGTATGGAGCGCTTCGCTGCGCGTAAAGCGATTGTGGCAGAGTTCGAGAAACAAGGTCTGCTGGTTGAAATCAAACCTCATGACCTGACCGTTCCTTACGGCGACCGTGGCGGCGTAGTTATCGAACCCATGCTGACTGACCAATGGTATGTTCGCACCGCACCACTGGCAAAAGTGGCAATTGAAGCGGTTGAAAGTGGTGATATCCAGTTCGTACCAAAACAGTACGAAAACATGTACTACTCTTGGATGCGTGACATTCAGGATTGGTGTATTTCCCGTCAGTTGTGGTGGGGACACCGCATTCCGGCGTGGTATGACGCGCAAGGCAACGTCTACGTTGGTCGTGATGAGGAAGAAGTCCGTCGCGAAAACAATCTGGGCGCAGATATCGCTCTGACTCAAGACGAAGACGTACTGGATACTTGGTTCTCTTCTGGCCTGTGGACATTCTCCACACTCGGCTGGCCTGAGCAAACCGAAGCACTGAAAACCTTCCATCCGACGAATGTGCTGGTCAGTGGCTTTGACATCATTTTCTTCTGGATTGCCCGCATGATCATGATGACCATGCACTTCATCAAAGATGAAAACGGCAAGCCACAAGTTCCATTCAAGACTGTCTACATGACCGGCTTGATCCGCGATGACGAAGGCCAGAAGATGTCGAAATCCAAAGGGAACGTTATCGACCCACTGGATATGATCGACGGTATTTCGCTGGAAGATCTGCTGGAAAAACGTACCGGCAATATGATGCAGCCACAACTGGCTGATAAAATCCGCAAACGCACTGAAAAACAGTTCCCGGAAGGTATCGAAGCCCACGGTACTGATGCCCTGCGTTTCACACTGGCCGCACTGGCTTCTACCGGTCGTGACATCAACTGGGATATGAAGCGCCTGCAAGGCTACCGCAACTTCTGTAACAAACTGTGGAACGCCAGCCGTTTCGTGCTGATGAATACAGAAGGACAAGATTGCGGTCAGAACGGGGGTGAAATGTCGCTGTCACTGGCAGATCGCTGGATTCTGGCTGAGTTTAACCAAACAGTTAAAGCCTATCGTGAAGCGCTGGATACCTACCGTTTTGACATTGCCGCGAACATTCTTTACGAATTCACGTGGAACCAATTCTGTGACTGGTATCTGGAGCTGTCCAAACCTGCGATCAACAAAGGTTCAGAAGCGGAAGTCCGCGCGGCTCGCCATACCCTGATTGAAGTATTAGAAGGTTTGCTGCGTCTGGCACACCCAATCATTCCATTTATCACCGAAACCATCTGGCAGCGGGTGAAAGTTGTCAAAGGTATCGATGCAGATACCATTATGCAGCAACCTTTCCCTGAGTTCGATCAAGCGAAAGTTGATGGGCTCGCACTAAACGATCTGGAATGGATCAAGGAAGCGATCATTGCGGTACGTAACATTCGTGCAGAAATGAACATCGCACCAAGTAAACCTCTGGAAGTTCTGCTGCGTGATGCCAATGAAGATGCACAACGTCGCGTAACTGAAAACCTCAACTTCCTTCAGGCGATGGGCCGTCTTTCTTCTGTGACCGTATTGGCAGCGGGTGAAGAAGCCCCTGTTTCTGTCACCAAACTGATCAATGGGGCAGAAATACTGATCCCAATGGCAGGCTTGATCGATAAAGAAACAGAGCTGGCACGTCTGGATAAAGAAATCGAGAAGCTGGATAAAGAGATCAGCAGCATTGACGCGAAACTGGCTAACGAAGGTTTTGTCAGCCGTGCGCCAGAAGCGGTCGTTGCCAAAGAGCGCGAACGTCTGGCAACCAACAATGCCGCAAAAGAGAAATTACTGGCACAGAAAGAGACTATTGCTGCCCTGTAATCTCTCTTGATTGAAGCTCCTTCTTGTAAGCCACTGTAATATACGGTGGCTTCAGGCATATCCTCATGGTTAGTTGTGAATAATGGTTATTTGTGACGGAAACAACAAGAGGGAGTCGAGGTGAGCAGATACATCTGTCTGATTTTACAATGCCTGGTTAAAGGTTAAAAAATTAGCCACTCTAGCCAGAGTGGCTGGTAATCTATACTGTGATTAAATAATCAAAACTAAATCTTATTGAATTCATGTTAGGCTGTTTTTTTGAAAATCCAACATTAAAATATAAGCCTCAGTTTCAACTAAAATATTATATACCACAGTTATCAATTGCCTTATCTGCCGTATTAACGCCAGCGTGGGCAAGATTTTCAATACTTTTGCAAGTACCTTCAGATATGACACCTGACTTCTTAAGGCTTTCAGCTGCACTATCAATTACGATCTCAGCGGCATGAACAACGCCCTTAAGTAGATCACCCCAGAAACCAGCGCCAGCGACTTGTTCTAACTCAACTTGGTTTAACTCTTTCATATATAACCTCATTTATTTATATCATTGACATAATGTTCCAGAATATAATAAAGAACCACAGCATTAATCAGATACTTGCTTGAATATGGTTCCAGAAAAATTAAAACCTTCACCAAAAATCAGTTAATAAGGGAATAATCAAAAAAATCATCGCAATATATTTGTAATGAATTTTCAGGCTGTTTAAAAAAATTTATATTTGCAGTTAATGTATGGTTAAGGTTTATATCTTTCTGTAACCAAATTCTATTTTTGCTCATGTATTATCATAGCCCACTTAATCTTAACGTTAATTAAACAACAATTGTTTAATGTCAACTTAAGTTAAAGGCTGCTTAATGTTAAACTTATTTAATAATATATTTATTTGCTAATAGGATGTTCTAAATTATTATTACTACTTGTTATATTAAATTAAAATATTATGAATAGTTTCCCTTCTAATAAAAAATTAATTGCATTCAATTGATTATAGCTCATGGCCTACGCTAAATAATTTTTTCATATGCCTTTTCAGGGACGATTCATGACACTGCAATAACGCGTTTAGCAGATGCAATTGTTGATGGCCGATGCGCAATAATAATTCTGGTTATATTTAACGTTGATATTGATTCATTGATATAATTTTCATTAGTTAAATCAAGATGACTGGTTGCCTCATCCATAAATAAAATGCTTGGCCGGCGATAAAGGGCTCTGGCTATCAATAGCCTCTGTATTTGTCCACCGGACATTCCGCTACCTAATTCACCAATGAGTGTTTCATACCCCATCGGCATCAATAAAATATCGTTATGAATATTGCAACGTTTAGCACATTCTTGTATATACTCAAGATTAGGAGAGAGATCAAACCCAGATATATTTTCAGCGATAGAGCCAGAAAGTAATTTATCATCTTGTAATACACAAGAAATACATCTACGGTAATTATTCAGACCAATAACATTAACATCTAGTCCATTAATTAAAATAGTGCCTTTGCTAGGTTCCAATAGCCCACACATTAATTTCATTAATGTTGTTTTTCCTACACCAGACGGGCCAACAATAGCTACACTTTCTCCCGCTTTGATACTAAGATTAAAATTAGAAATGATGGGTTTTGATAAATTGTCGTATTGATAATGCAAGTTGCAAATAGTTAATTCTGCGGGTAATCCTGAAATGCCAATATCCCGGTTTGGTGCTTCTCTTTCTGGTTCAGAAAGTACTATATCGGAGATTCGTTCATTATGTAAATTTAACATGCGCAATCTGAGCACCATATCGATCAAATTACTTGCCCTATCAGCGAATTGCCCGCGATAGGCGTTAAAAGCGACAAACATTCCAAGGGTCATTTGATTATCTATAACTAATGATGCACCTAACCACAGAATAATAACTTGCTCACAAGTAATAATAAAAGTATTAACGATATCAAAGATTGTACCTATTTTGGCAAGTTTAGTATTTGAGTTAATAGTATCGACACTCAGATTTAACCAGGATTTTGCCCGATTTTCACATAATCCCAAGGATTTTAATGTATTAATGCTATATAAAGTTTCCATAAAATGGGAATTTGCTCTGGCATCCTTGACTATTTGCTCTTCAGAAAGTTGCCTATAATATTGATAAGTGAGTAACCTTAAGATGACATAAGTAATAGTGAACCCTGATACTACCCAAACAAGCCAGTCACCGTAGAGTAACATCATAATGAAAACACTGATCAACATAATCGCGTCGATAATGCTATTGACAATATTTTTGGTAAAAGTGGTACGTATGATATTTAATGAACCAAATCGTGACTGGATATCACCTAATTTACGTTTTTCAAAGTAAGCTAAAGGTAATTTCATTAGATGATCAAACACCCCTGATTTCCATTGAACATCAACAAATGTTTCCATCGTAATGGATGTCCAGCTACGCAAAGTAGAGACACTCACTTTAAATAGAATAAAGACAAGCAAACCACAACAAATAATAGTTAATAGGTTATTATCCTTAGCAATAATGACGTGATCCATAATTAGCTGCGTTCCTACAGGGAGCAGTATATTAATGGCTTCTATAACAAGAGATAAGAAGAAAATTTTCCCCAGTGTCGCCTTAAGTCCCTGAATATTATTTAACAGTGATATGATGCGCAATCTGTTTTGTTTTTTGGCAGGAACAAAATCATTACTTGGCCACAATTCTAATGCAATGCCAGTAAAATGTTTGGAAAATTCTTGTGTACTCAAGACCCGGTGTCCAAATGCTGGATCGTGAATGGTGATTTTATTTTTATTAACTCTGACTAAAACAACAAAATGATTCATGTCCCAATGCAGAATACAGGGTAATTTTAATGCGTGAAGTTCATCAAGATCCAGTGATACGGCTCTGGTTTTAAATTTAAGGGCACTGGCAATACTAATCAATGTAGTTAACGCAACTCCACGTGTAGAAATTCCAAATTGGCTACGTAAATGGGATAAATCAATTTGTAATCCATGATAATGAAAAACCATTGCTAAACTTGCCAACCCACACTCTGCTGCCTCAGTTTGTAAAATTTTGGGGATTTTCCTTTTGAATCCTAGATTCAACTTATTGGTAATAGTTTCAAAATATTTTTTATCCATGTTGTGGCCCCATCAATGTTTTTTTCATGTCATAGAATGGTGAGAACATCCATTGATAAAGAGGACGTTTCTCAAGGAAAAAAGTAGATTGGGCTTTCATGCCATTAGATAAATTTAATTTTCTTCCATTGTAATCAAACTGATTTTTATCTAAGGTAACTAAAACTTTATAATAGGATTCGCTTTTTTCTCCGGCTTTGTTTATAGGAGAGCTTCTATAATGAGACATTTCTTGGGCAGAAGCAGGGATATATGAAATATTATCGATTTGCCCTGAAAACTGCCCGAATTTTTCAAATGGGAATGCATCATAACGTATATTAATGGCATCTCCTTTCGAAATATACGGTAAGCTGCTATTAGGAACCCATAGAATTAAATAGTAATTAGATTTGATATTATATGGAATAACTTGAGCCAGAATATCGTTTAAGGTTATCGTCTGACCAACGGTGAAGCCGAGTGATTCAATGCGTCCATTAATCGGGGAGGTTATTAATAGAGCGCCATTGGCTGCCATTTCAGTTAATTTTCGTTGTAAATCGTCACGTTGAATTTTATATTGAGAAATTTGTTTATCAAAATCAGTCTGTCTAAGAATAATTTCACTATTCAGGTTAGTAATTTTCAATGCATCACTGATATACTGGCTGTATAGATTCTGGTATATGTTTTGTTGCTGATAATAGGAATATCCATAGCTATTAAATTGATCTTTTGTAATAAGCCCGCGTTTCTGATAGAGCTTGTAGTTTTCCATGTTTTCCTTTGCAAATTCAACCCCCTTACGGGCATTATCAACAATAACTTTAGATTCTTCCTGTGATGCTTCATATTGCTTTTTTTGTTCTTTCAAGCTTTCTAAGGTGATGTACTTATCATCTTGTAAGCTTTCGATAATATTATTAATCTGCATTAATTGGTTTTTTAATGAATTTTTTGTATTAGTGCTGATTTTTCCTGACTCTGTAATTTGATTGAAATCAACCTGATAAATTTTTTGTCCTTGTTTTACAAAATCCCCCACATTGACGAATTCCTGGGAAATAAATCCTTGTTGAGAAGAGAAAATATTTATTGGATGGGGATTGGTTATCACTTCACCATAGGCATTAATGCGTCTTGTGTAACTACCAAAAGTAATAAATAAAAATAAAATAACTAAAAAAATCGATGAGACAACACAAATAACCCAAGCTGGAATTTTTGCTATTAATAGTGCTTCTCCAATCCATTTGGATTTTTTACTTTCTATAGCTTCTTTCCTAAACAAATTATTCATAGCAGCCATGTGTAATTAACATTTGTGTTTTATTTAGTCATCACGATTTAAGATGCAATATTAAGTTATTATTTATCAACGTAATGGAGGTGTTCCCGATTTATTTTACTGATTGTAATGTAATATATTTGGCCTTAACGTAGTGTAAACCGTCAGCAAAATTCCTTGATAGAATGGAACTCTTTCCGGTTCTGTTATGTGGTATTGGGGATAGGTATTGGGGATAGATGAGGTTAAGCTCTCTCGCTTGACGAACTCGTGCCTCAAAATCATCTGGTTCGTAAAGTAGAAGGCAGGTGTATTTAGCTCAACAACCACTGTACCAACATAAAAAATGTCAGTGAAAGGCCCAAGCTCTTTAAGATGGAATGTGTATATTTACTGATGACATAAGCCAGCACGACCGTTACCAGAGCAAGCACATATTTGATATCAAACTGTTCAATTAATTCACTTAAGGATAAGTTACCCAGTGAAATATTGACGATAATCGTTCCCAGAATAAAACAGATGGCATAATCCAGCGAAGTAATCAGCAAACCTTTTCCGTTGAATAGCTTATTATTTTTTATCAGAAAAGGAGTCGCTCTTAACACGAAACTGACCACGCCCATTAATACAATCAGCAACATCATAATGTTCTATCCTTTCTGATTTTCCGTTCAATGAGAGCAATTACGATCCCACACAAAACAGGCACCGCCAGATCCATTAATTTCATATCCACTTCATTCAATAACGGCGCACACAATCCTCCCATTACCGTCGCCAATACAGACAGATCTTTGCCCGAACGTTTGGCAGTCAGGGTCGCAAAATGAATGGGAACTAACATCACCAGGAACAAAGAAAGGGACTCATAATTCAGATGCTCTGCCGAAATATAGCCCAATAAAGTGGCACAAAAAGTCACCATAAAACAGGGTATAGCAACGCCCAAATAAAAATGAAATTGGGATTTTCCATCTGAGACATTTTCCGCAGAAAGATATGAATGTGTCACCGTATAAGTGCTGGCACTAAATCCCAACATCGACAGCAAAATATTTCGCTTTGGAACACCCTGAAAATATTGCGTCATAACCATCGCCATCAAGAAAAACCGGAAGTTGATCAGCAATGCCAGAATGATAACGGAGAGTGCCGCACTATCGGCCAGATAACCAACCGCAGCCACCTGCAACGGCGCAGCATATATCAATAATGAGCCGATCAGCGTTTCCATTAATGGAACACCATGACTTTGATAAAGTGCGCCAATTGAAGTAAAAATAAGGAAAAAAGAGATACAGACAGGCAAAGAATCCACCATGCCTTTCCTAATAAACGGATTCAACACTTAGCACCTATATTGAGAGTTATATTTAGCGTAGTGAAATCATCAGCATATTGCATGATGAAAGAATAGCCATATCTATCATTGCGCTATATTATGAGTGGAAGGTTAAAGATATAGCAGGCTATATATCATGGCAATCACTTTAATAATATTTGTGACATAAACCTATTTAATGGAAACTACCCAATAAGTAATAACGCTTATTTATTGTAACTCTTTTCGAAAAATTATATATCTCCTCCCAATATGATATAACTTTATTTTATATATAAGGCTTTTGATATTCCCGTTATAGTGAGAATAATTTCAAAAACAATAGTTTTATCTCGGAGAAATAAAATGAAGGTATTACTGAATATATTATTGGCGGGTATTGTCCAATTTGGATTTACGCAACTCACCTATGCGCAATCTACTCTCGATAACATTCACTCCACAGGCGTATTCCGGATTGGAACAGAAGGTGCTTATGCTCCATTCAGTTACCATGAGGCATCAGGAAAATTGACTGGATTTGATGTAGAAATCGGCCGTGAAATCGCGTTGCGTATGAAAGTGAAGCCAGAATTTATTGAAGGCAAATGGGATGGCTTAATTAGTGGCCTTGATGCAGGGCGTTCCGATGCGGTGATGAACCAAATCGCCATTACACCAGAACGCGAGAAAAAATATAGCTTCTCCCTGCCTTATGTGATTTCAGAAGCCGTACTGATTACCCGAAAAGATAATAACGAGATTAAGACATTCAGTGACTTAAAAGGTAAAAAATCAGCCCACACCCTGACCAATAATTTTGCCCAGATCGCCAGAAATTATGGTGCAGACATTATCGGCGTTAACGGTTTTAACCAAGAAGTGGATCTCGTGAGCACAGGCCGTGCAGATGCAACCATCAACGATAAACTTTCTTATCTCGACTACAAAAAACACCGTCCGGATGCACCGGTAAAAATTGTTGCGGCTGATACTCAGGCAGCACAATCCGCCGTACTGCTTCGCAAAAATGACACTGAATTAAAGGCCGCAGTCGATAAAGCCATTACTGAGATAAAAGCGGATGGGACTTATCAACGCATATGGGATAAATATTTCGCAGAGGGAAAGAGTGAATGATTAGAATATATCCGATCAATTCCGAGTTACCAACCACCGACTAAAGTCGGTGGTTTTAACCTTTCATATGGAGTAATAAATTTCGGGTATTCAATAGCGACTTTAATTCGTTAAAAAGTAAAAGAACGGGTATCATAACCGCCTATTAAATAACAACATCATGATATTTCTCTCTTATTTTAGCACTTATTACTTGTACAAGTAATAAGTGCCTCATATAATATCAAGCCCATAATGATGGATACAATGAGTTATTCAGAATTTCGGATTTACGAAGAAACAACATATCTAATCGCCAGCGCTAAAAGTGCAGCTTATTTAAGCTCTACTCGAACAATTCTTTCTAATAAAAATCACAATATAAGCTATTAATTTTTTATGGGTTACTAAATATGACATATAGAAATAATTCTAATATAAATTATTCGATAGTATCCAGATCTTTAACTCGATCTAGATCAGAAGGTAATTTATTTGATACATTATGTAATAGCATTACTTCCGAAAATGCAAATTCCAAATTAGATATTAATTTATTACTCAATAGAATTCTTATAAAAGATATAACTGCTAAAGAAGCATTAATGTTATCTAATACTATGAAAAGAAGTATAATATTTAATGATTGGATATATACTAATAAAAATAAAGCTTAGATTCGCATGATAAGTGCAATTTCTGAAAAAGGCGGTCAGTTGCTATAGTAGGCAT
>NZ_LFCV01000106.1 GCF_001037465.1 Xenorhabdus khoisanae | reverse complement strand
GTAGCTCGTCGGGCTCATAACCCGAAGGTCGTCGGTTCAAATCCGGCCCCCGCAACCAATTTTCCTTTTATCAATACTTCCTTTTATTACTTCCTTAATCTTCATCTCTTATTACTTATCTGGTTTTCACAACTGTTCCCAAATCTTATTTAAAATTTTTTAAGTCTGGCTATTTTAACTCTGACTATAAGTATTTAAGGCGGATATTTCACCGCCGTGCCAATTCTGCGCCACTTTTAAAATAAGCCTTAATGCCAGCAAAAATAGATTCCGCTACTTGTTGCTGAAATTTGGCTGTCTTAAGTTTACGCTCTTCTTCCAAGTTGCTGATAAACGCAGTTTCCACCAAAATGGAGGGAATTTCTGGCGCTTTCAATACCGCAAACCCCGCCTGATCGACACTATTTTTATGCAGTTTATTAATTTTGTTCATTCGCTTGAGCACTTCATCACCAAATTTCAGGCTATCGTTGATAGTCGCGGTCTGAACCAAATCCAGCATAGTATGATCCAAATATCTATCACCGCTTTTACTCACTCCCCCAATCAAGTCAGACTCGTTTTGGGTCTGAGCCAGAAAACGGGCAGTATTACTGGTTGCTCCCTTAGTTGACAATGCAAATACGGATGAACCACGAGCAGAGCGGTTCGTAAAGGCATCCGCATGAATAGAAACAAAGAGATCAGCCTGCATTTTACGCGCTTTCGCCACCCTAACTTTCAACGGAATAAACACATCTTCGTTGCGGGTCATGTAAACTTTCATGCCGGGTTCACGTCTTATGAGCGCCTGTAAACGACGAGCAATTTGTAACACAACATCTTTTTCGCGGGTTTTATATTTTCCAATCGCCCCTGAATCTTCACCACCGTGCCCCGGATCGAGCATAATTACAATTGGCCTGTCTTTCCCGGCCTTACCCGGTTTGCGTGTTTTCGCAGGCAAGTGTTTTTCTAAATCCCCGCTGTTGTACTCTTCAAGCAAAGCCTGTAAAGGATCATCATCCACCGCAGCGGCCTTTTTCGGATAAAGATCTAATACCAAACGGTGCTTAAATTTCGCAATCGGTGGCAATGTAAAAATATGCGGAGAAATTGGCTGTTTAATTTCAAAAACCAAACGCACCGTTTTAGGATTAAATTGTCCGGCTCTCACCAATTTCAGGTAAGGATCGCGTCGCTGAACCTGTGTTCCCATGCTGCTCAAAACGCTATTAAGCTGGACACCCTGTAAATCAATAACAATACGGCTAGGATTTGAGAGAGAAAATTGGCGATACTTGATTGGAATATTAGACTCCAACGTCACTCTGGTATAACTTGATGCAGGCCAAATACGGACAGCAATCACTTTTGAATTTGCTGCCTGGCCTATAGGACTAATACTCAACAGCCATACAGCGGCTGCGCCTTTCAACAGACGACGACGTGAAGAATTATGGTCTGAATGACTCATCGTTTATTCCATTTAAAAACAACCAAACGCAGTAATCTTTACCCAACATAATAGTCAGGCAGGAACTCTAATTAATTAACGAATCGCTGTCATCAAAAAAAGCATTTTTTGCTCTCTCAAGTTATTTATACCAATATAAATAATAACGTTATTTTTATCCATGTTTCCGCTTGCCATTTCTTTTCAAAAAGAATAAAAATACAAAAAATTCGAATAAAAATTCACTCGGGGAGGATTTCATGAGAGAGCGCAGTACCGAATTAGTTGAAATATTCCGGCACTCGGTTCCATATATCAATGCACACCGAGATAAAACCTTTGTCATTATGCTGGGAGGTGAAGCCATCGCCCATGATAATTTTTCCAATATCGTCAACGACATTGGATTACTGCATAATTTGGGCATTCGTTTAATCGTTGTGTATGGTGCTCGCCCACAAATCGAACAAAATATTGCCGAACACAATCACCAACCGTTTTATCACAAACACACCCGGGTAACTGACGCCAAAACGCTGGATTTGGTCAAACAGGCTGCCGGTCTGTTACAACTGGATATTACGGCGCGTCTTTCCATGAGCCTGAGCAACACCCCATCACAAGGCGCACATATTAATGTTGTCAGCGGTAATTTTATTATTGCCCAGCCCTTGGGCGTTGATGATGGGGTCGATTATTGCCACAGTGGCAGAATACGTCGTATTGATGAAGATGCCATCAACCAACAATTGGACAATAACGCGATTGTGTTAATCGGGCCTGTTGCCGTTTCCGTTACGGGAGAAAGTTTCAACCTGACAACTGAAGAGATTGCAACGCAACTGGCGATTAAATTAAGGGCGGAGAAATTGATTGGTTTCTGTTCATCGCAGGGAGTGCTTGATACTGAAGGCAATACATTATCAGAAATGTTCCCCAATGAAGGAGAAAACCGCCTGCATGAACTGGAAAATTCCGATGATCACTATTCAGGAACAGTGCGTTTCTTGAGGGGAGCCATCAAAGCCTGTCGCCGTGGTGTTCGCCGCAGCCATTTGATCAGTTATCAGGAAAATGGCTCGCTGATTCAGGAGTTATTTTCCCGTGGAGGTATCGGTACTCAAATTGTTATGGAGCGTTCCGAACAGATTCGTCGTGCCAATATCAATGATATTGGCGGCATTCTTGAGCTTATTCGCCCATTGGAACAACAAGGCATTTTGGTGCGTCGTTCACGGGAACAATTGGAAATGGAGATTGATAAGTTCATGTTGATAGAACTCGATAACGTCACCATCGCATGTGCGGCCCTGTATTCTTATCCTGATGAAAAAATAGGGGAAATGGCCTGCGTTGCTGTACATCCAGACTATCGGAACTCTTCCCGGGGGGAAATATTGCTAAATTCCATTATCAATCAGGCTAAACAAATAGGGTTAGAAAAAATCTTTGTACTTACAACTCTCAGTATTCACTGGTTTCAAGAGAGAGGGTTTGAACCCGCGGGCATTGAGACATTGCCAGTGGAAAAGCAAGCCCTGTATAACTACCAGCGCCGTTCCAAAATTTTGATGCTGAATTTGTAGTCACACTGGCCTTGCCAGAGGTTTTAGTTGCATTGACTCTATTTACTTTGGCCTTGGTTATAACAACCTTGGCCAAATAAACGGTTTCACGGCTGATTTAGCCATTCTGCCAACCCACTCCGGCGCTGTGTTGCCGTAGCCACAGCCTTGTCCAACACGGGCTTATGGGCATAAAGGGTTAATTTCTCCCGCGCTCGGGTCAGTGCGGTATACACCAATTCCCGGCTGACTATCGGTGAATATTGAGTCGGTAATACCAATGCCGTATGTTCAAATTCTGAACCCTGAGATTTGTGCACCGTCATCACATAAGCCGTTTCATGTTGTGGCAATCGACTCGGCTGGAACCCTTTGATCTGCCCATCCGATAACTGAAAATAAGCTTTCAGTTCATTATTCTGATTCCTGAGCATAATCCCGATATCGCCGTTAAACAGTCCGAGGGTACTGTCATTACGTAGTATCATGATCGGACGCCCGGAATAGCCCCGATTCTCGATAGTTCTGGGTAGCGTTATAATTCCTTTTCTGTGCAGCAGTTGCTCCACTCGCTGATTTAACCCCATAACCCCGAACGGCCCTTCCCTTAATGCACACAATAACCGAAAACGGTTAAACTCCGCCAAAATGGCTTTTTCTGAAGCCCGTTGATTCACCATCGCCAAATATGGGGAGTAACCCGCAGCAGTTTCAGTCAATAAACGCTGATAATCTTCATCCCCTGAAAGAGGGTTAAAGGAAACATCGGGAAAAGGGTGCTTCAATACTGCAGATACTCCGGCACGATTTCCCTGATTAACTGCCGATGCCAGCCTTCCAATGCCAGAAGCCGCATTGAAACGATAACTTTTACGTAACAGGCATAGACAATCCTGCACGGCGAAAAGTTTATCATCAGAATGTGATATAGAATGCGACATAGAATAAGGCATTAACTGGCACCCGGTTAATCGCCCTAATTGTTCTGTACGTTTAGCGCTATATCCCTGTTCAGCAAAGCGGCAAATGTCCCCCAATACCGCGCCGGCTTCGACCGATGCCAACTGATCTTTATCCCCCAGAAAAATCACTTTTGTCCGCGACGGTAAAGCATCAATCAAATGTGCCATCATCGGTAAATCCACCATAGAGGCTTCATCAATGATCAAAATATCAAGGGCAAGAGGGTTACTGCGATTATAGCGGAGCTTCTGGCTATCAGGTTGCGCACCCAGTAAACGATGGATGGTTTGCGCCTGTTCTGGAATGTTACGCCATTGTTCCGGGGTTAAAGCCAATTTATTTACTGCTTCCCTGAGAGACTCAGTTAACCTCGCCGCTGCCTTACCCGTTGGCGCTGCCAATTGAATGCTCAATGGCTGCCCTTCATGCAGTTTTATCAGGGCAACCAGCAACTTAGCCACGGTCGTTGTTTTTCCTGTTCCCGGCCCGCCAGAAATAACCGAAATACGGCTTGTTACCGCAACGGCTGCCGCAACTTTCTGCCAATCAATCTCCCCTTCAACAGTGACACCAAAAAGCTCATCCAAAATGCGGCGTAACTGCATTTCATCAGGAACATCAGTCAATTCAACAGTGGAAAAGAAATCTGCCACACGCCGCTCACTTTGCCACATACGTTGCAAATATAAACGGTAATCAGAAACATTCTGTAGCGAAAGGATTATCGGCGCAGGAAACGCCCCCGTACTCACTGCCGGACATGCCTGCAAAGCTGCAATAATCTGCTGTTGATCAGGCTCTCCCGTTAAAGACCAAAGCGAAGCGGCTAATTCTGGCTGCCTGCCTTCAAATAAATATTTTGGTGAAATCCGTTCGAGGGGTAAACAAACATGTCCCGCGCCTGATTCAGCACTTAACAAGGCCATAATCAGCAATAAAAGAGGATTTTCATCTTCAATCATCGCATAAGCAAACTGCACATCCAGCGGTCGCAACAACTTCTGGCTCACGGCATGTTGCAATAATGACATCATGGAATTCATACGCTTTGTTCCTTACCCACAGCGCTGAAAAGCGTATCCAGTTCATCAATAAATTCAAAGGGCGGTAAATAGTGATAAATACCATGTCCGGGGTTATTCTTATCAATACCGCGTAAAAATAGGTATATTACCCCGCCGAAATGCTGACGATAATCATAGTGAGCTAATCGATGACGCAAATAACGATGCAGAGCCAACGTATAGAGCTGATACTGTAAATCGTAACGATGTTCTATCATAGACTTAGCCATCGCTTCCTGCGTATAGGACTGGCTACTTTCTCCCAGCCAGTTTGATTTATAATCCACGACGTAAAACTTATCCTGCCAGCAAAAAACCAAATCAATAAATCCTTTTAACATCCCCTTGACCTGATAAAAGGCCAACGGTGCACATTGTGCTGACAACGGATCATAACGACGAGTCAGGGCATCCATCTCTTTTGAATGCAGTAACTTATCCACTGGTAAATAAAACTGCATTTCACTTTGCTGAAGATGGCGAGGTACACTGGCAAGCTGCATTCCTTGCCCATTCAATTCTGCGCTCAGAATATCTTTCACCCACTGTTCCAACACGGGTGCCCAACTTTCATCAAACCCTGATGCTGCCAGCTTTTCTGTCAGGCACGTTTGATCAGGGGGATTAGCGAAATCCAAATCCTCCAAAATACTGTGCAGAAAAGTTCCCGCAGATGCTCCACGTGGAAAAGTATGCGGGGTCATCTGCAACGATTGTTCCTCATGTTTTTCACCTCGGGCGTCAATATCCAGCTTCGGAGCGATGGATTGCACGATCACATCAACTGACTCCACAAATGCGCTGGTGCGTTCATGGGAAACAGCATTTGAAATAGCGTGGGAAGCTGAATGTTGTAAACCTGAATAGCTTGTCACTCGCCAATCATCCCGAATGGAGCGCTGAAATCTTCGGGCTTCCAGCGAAAAAGGAATTTCACTTTGTGAGCACCATGGCTCATCAGCAGATTCTCCCACCAGCTCAACTTCTATGCTGTCATCACAAAGTTCATTTAAGCTATCCACCAGCAATTCCGCATCGCCTTTCTGACCTTTCTGCAATAGATATCCCAAGGCAGACAAATGTAAATCGGTCTCCCCCGTTTTTCCTCTATTTCCCTTGATAAGCGGAGCCACACCAATGCTACAGTGATAAACTGAACGGGTTAATGCAACGTAGAGTAAGCGTAAATCCTCTGCCAGACGCTCTTCATCAGCCAGTTCCAACGCTTCTTTCAGTTTTTCATCATCATGTGAAATGCTGAGATGAGTCTCAAAATTACGGCGATCATGGTAAACCGCCTGTTTCTGCTTCCTATAACTGCAAATAAAAGGCAAGCAAACCAATGGATATTCCAGCCCCTTTGATTTATGGATAGTACAGATTTTCACCAAATTCCGATCACTCTCCAGCCTCATTTGTTGGGCTTCTGATTGTGGATTAGGGCGGGAAATCTGCTGCGCCAGCCAACGGGCAACAGCGTGTTCGCTATCCAGTTGCTGGGATTCCTCCTGCAATAACTCCCCAATGTGCATCACATCAGTAAGCCGACGTTCACCGTCATCGCCGGCCAGCAAATTTTCCGCTATCTGATATTTCACCATCACCGCCCGCAACATCGGCAATACACCACGTGTGCGCCATAAACGGGCATAGCCATCGAATTCATCAACCAGACGATCCCACGCAGCTTCGTCGTGATTCAGTTGATCAATTTGCTGTGCACTCATACCAAATAAGCTACTGGCTAATGCGCTTCTCAGTTCTCGGGCCTTTTCCGGCGATAAAACCGCCTGTAACAACCAAAGTAGATCTTTAGCTTCCGGTGTATCAAACACACTTTCCCGATTGGAAAGAAATACCGATGGTATCTTTAATGCGTTTAATTCCTTACGGATTAATGAGGCTTCCCGTCGATCACGCACCAATACCGTAATATCTGCCGCTATAACGGGACGGCTTTTTTCTGCCTGACACATTTCTGTCTGACACATTTCTTTCTTACACAACAGTGCCTTGCCTTCTTGCCCTGCCTGTAACCAATCCCGAATTCGGGCAGCGCACAACCGCGCCATGCTCTGTTCATATTCCCCTTTGGAAACCCCCTCACCGGGTTGTAACCAAAATCGCAGCGCAGCCTGCTCCTCATTATGTAAAGAGAATTTCAGCCCATGATTTTTTTCTGCTGCATTGGCATTAATGAATGGGATCTGTTCAAACCAAAATGGGCGTTCTGTTCGGGAAAACAGTTTATTGACGGCTTGCACCATTGGCGCGGAAGAACGCCAGTTAGTCTCTAACGTGTAATGGGCTTTAACACTGGAACGTGCCCGAATATAGGTAAAGATATCCGCACCACGGAACGCATAAATCGCTTGCTTAGGATCTCCGATGAACAGTAAGCCATTTTCTGATGATGGGGACTCTGCTGACTTGTCTTCTGATTGAGCGCGATATATAGCCTGAAAAATGCGATATTGCTGGGGATCAGTATCCTGAAACTCATCAATCATCGCGACGGGATAACGTTGGCGGATAGTCGCTGCCAGATGTTCCCCACCAGCACGCCTCAAGGCACTATCCAAACGGGTCAGCAAGTCATCAAACCCCATGTAGCCACGCATCAGCTTCTCTTGATTGACAGATTGGCGAACTTCAACAATCGCCTTAGCGATAATGATATCTTTCAGAGTCAGTGGATGCTGGTATAACGCATCAATAGCCTCAAACAGAGGATGCCGTGGAGCTTCACCTTTTTTAGTCTTTTCCAACAACCGTGATTGGCAAAATTTGTCCAAGTCCTTGGCAAGCTGATAATCTTTGGTCGGTGATTTAGCCCATTCAGAGACATTACTTAACCAATTAGGTAAGAACCGACTGCTATAGCTTCGCTTATCAACACCGGAACTGGCGATAAGGCCGGGTAAATCAGCGGCTGCATCATTCCACTGACGTTTTATCAGATCAATTTGCTCAATAATTTTCTGGTGACGGCTAAACAGTGTTTCATCACCATCAGGCGCATTGACGATATACGGCATATCCCCATGCAAATAATCAGAGATATCTTTCAGCAATGCTTCCGGCCCACTCCATATTCGGCTTATTTCTGAGGCGATCGGCAATGGAAGAGGATAACAGTGACGCCGCCAGAAATCGGCGCAGCCTTGTTTACGCAGTTGGCTCTCATCCTGAATTAACGTTTGATCAAACAACACACCGGATTCAAACGCATTGTGAACCAACATTCGCTGACAGAAACCATGGATGGTATAAACCGCCGCTTCGTCCATTTGGCGTTCAGCGGCTAATAACCAACTAGCGGCGTTTTTTTTATCAGAAATCTCATCCAACAATTGCTGATAAACCGGATCGCTGACAGTTGTTCCTTCCTGAATAGCTTCTTCCTGAATAGTTTCTTCCCGTATGCACGCCAAGCGAAGCTGATGGATATTTTCGCGAATGCGCCCGCGCAATTCACCCGTTGCCGCTTCAGTAAAAGTAACAACCAGAATCTCCTCAACATTCAGCGGTCGGGAAAAGGCGGCAGAGCCGCCCAGTCCCAGTAACAGACGAAGATAAAGCAAACCTATTGTGTAGGTCTTTCCTGTGCCTGCTGAAGCCTCGATCAGCCGCTGACCATACAGCGGCAATGTTAATGGGTTAAGTTTATGAGATTGTATCTGGTGATCGGGTATTTCTTTGCTCACTGAGCATTCACCTTAACCGGTAATTGTTTCTGGAAATCTGACACATAATTGTAAGTTTTCCATCCTTTCAGTTCAGCATATTGATCAGCATATTGATGAGCCGTGCCTTTTTTCCCGGTAATTTGGGAAGTCAATGCCAGTCCCTGACGCTTGATAACCGCTTTTTCATAGAACTCAATCAGTTGTGCTTTCGTGACTTTTTCCATGACCGCAATGTTTTTCTCTCTCGTATCAAATTTGAAGTTATTGCGCCCAAAATCCCAATTATAACGTGCGGCTTCTGAATAGAACGTCTCTGGCGGCTGACGCATTTCTGTCAGACGTGCTTTTTTATACTGCTCAAACTCAGCATCAGACATCGCTTTCAATTTTTTATCTGCCTGCTGATAGAAGCTTTGGTAGCGCTGGTGCAAGTAATCGGGTTGTTTACTGTTACTCTGCAACAGAAAACCTAACCCCCCCTGTTCTCCTATCTGCTGATTGAAAGCAAAGACCGCATAGCCAAGTTGTTCTGTCGTCCTTAATTGATCATAGAACCACGGTGACAAAATGCTACTCAGCAAACTGGAGTAAATTTTACTATGGATACGGTCATACCCTGTCGGGATATAAATTTCAGCCAAAGCATTATCTGTACTGTTCGCAGTTCCTTTGAAATCAACAGCATAATTGCGATCAATCACAATGTGATCGCCCGTCCACCATACCGTACCCTGATTAGCGAGCTGCTTCTGCGCTGATTGAACGATATTAATGCTCTCCTGCTCCGTAAAGTTACCGAAGATAAGCGCTTGTAAAGCAGCATGTTGAATCATCATCTGGCGATATTTCACAATATCGTCAATGGTGATGGTATCCAGTACCTTCAATTTTTCGGCCTGTTCAAAGTAAGGTACGCTAGAAAGGCGAGAAATTGGCTGCATAGCCATTTGGAAGGCTTTGCCATTATTGGAGACTTCAAGTTTCTCCCGATACCATGATTTCGCTTGTGCCAATTCTTCCTGAGTCGGCGTAAACGAAATATATTGATTAATTGCTGAAGTTAACAACTCCGGTAAATGTTGCGTATAACCACTGACACCGATCCCCAAACCATCGACATATTCCGTATAAACGCCCATTCCTCCGACTGATGCCTGATAACCCAGTTGGTCAAGCGCAAGCCCGGACAAATAGCTCAATAATGTATCTGAAAGCTGATCCTTAATATTCTTCAATCCATTAGGATTACGCATTTCCAGAGCAATACTGCCTTTAGGTTCATCCGCAAAATATTGGCTCGGCATATACAGCAAGCGAACATTTGGCTTTTCCAAAATCATTTTAGGGTGTTTTTGGTGACCCGATGTTTTAATCAGGGATAAATTATCAGGAATATAAGGGTTCAATTTAGGTAAAGAGAACGAAACGCCTTGCTCGAGCTGTTTCCAGTCCGCCAACTGTTTCGGGGTAATTTTATTGACCTGATACGGAGCCTGCACAAAGTAAGCTTCTTTGTTATATGGCTCTGTTGGGCTGATAAACCAGATACGCGCATTTTCAGGCGTTAATTCATCCAAACGGCTGGCTATCGCTTCTGGCTTGAAGGTATCCGCCACATAACCCGCATCCAGCACATGGGAAATTGGCAATACTTGTATGGCATTGGACAACCCTTCAATGTAGTTCATATCCCGCACAATTGACGCATATTGAAATGCCAAATTAAGAACCTTTGTCATTTCATCGAAATAGCTCTTATTGATACCCTGTTGTTTCAGCAGGTTAATATAAGAAAAAATAGCGGCTATAACTTGATCACGATGTTCAAGCCCTTTATCCGTCAGCGAAACATAAATCACAAACGTCCCGGAATTACCATCAGTTTTGGGGCTTGCTCCAGCGTCAATACTTTCGATGAGTCCCTCCTTCTGCAACCAATCAGACAAGGTATTCTGGCTTCGGTTACCAATCAAATACCCAACATATCCATCTGTTTTACTGCGAAAATCTGCACTGTTGTCAGCGATACTAAATTCCAGTCTCAACGCTTTATGGGGTTGTGCAGGCACATAATGGATGATGATACCTTTTTCTTTATCGGTAATTGCCGGCACTGTAATAGCAGGTACTGAAGCATGTCGGTTCGGAATGCGGCCAAAGGTTTCCGTCGCCATCTGAGCCAACTTATCGATTGATTGGTTGCCATACACAACTCCTTTCATCAAATTGGCGGAGTAATAGCGTTGGTAAAAATCAATCAGTGCGGTCTGTAATTTGCTGTCTGGTTTATCTTTAAGCGTTTCTAAATTTCCACCAGCAAAGCGGGCATTAGGGTGAGCGGGATTGATGGTTTCAGCACGGATTTGCCATATACGATGCGCTTCACCTGCTCGAGCGAGGGTCATTTCATTATCAACAGCATTGCGTTCACGATCAGCATTGACTGGGTTCAACAAAGGTTCTGCCAGCGCATCTGCAAGACGATCAACCGCTTCAGTTAAGGAACCATTCTCAACTTCCAAATAGAATGAGGTGCTGTTGGCAGTTGTACTGGCGTTACGGCTTCCCCCATGTTTTTGCAGAAATTCAGCAAAATTACCTGGTTGTGGGTAGCGTTTGGAACCCATTAATACCATGTGTTCCAAATAATGGGCCAAACCAAGCTGATTGTCCGGATTTTCCATATGACCGACCGGAATCGAAACGGCAGCCAATGATTTAATCGCTTTTGCATCGGAAACCAGCAGGACTGTCATGCCATTTTGCAATTGAATGGCTTCATATTGGCGAGGATCGCGATTGCTCTTGTGAATTGTATCCGGCAACGGTTGCCACAGCGGTTGAGCATATGCCGTTACTCCACAAAGCAGCAGAAAGAGCATCATCATGATGCGAACGATATACTTAGGCATAACCTAATATTCTCCCTATTTATTTGAACAACGAGCCATTTGAATAACGAGCCATAGGCAACAAATAGCTCTGAATTTCGCGCTTCATACGCTCTAAAAGTGATTGATCAACTTGCCGGAAAGCCCGCTGTATATAGTGATCGTAACTTTCACCTTTTCTGTCATGTGTCCCCAACCATTGCTCCATCAATTTACTTTCAGCACTTTGTTGAGTTTCCTCACTAAAGTTAATTTCCTGATTTTCCCTGTCAAAACAATCAGCCAGCCATGCCCAACCACTTCGGCAAAATAGCGGAAGAGGCTCAGACATGCCTTGAAAATACCCTTCTACCATCTGATTCAGGTATTTTCTCGCCTCATCTCGCCCTAGCGGTAAGAATCGGCAATCCGGCACCTTTTTACTTTCTTTCTCCCTTTTATCCTTTTTCCCTGTTCCATACATGCGACTTTCGCTGGCTCCACCTGAAAGACAATAGGCAAGGTGCTCAATCCATAATTGGATACTATCATTGGCCGTTAAGTTCGCCGGACGCCAACGTAAAATTCCATCGGGCTGTACCTGATTGATTTTTCCGGCCAATATCACGCTGTCTAATTCTTCATATAAGTCGATAGAAAAAGACTCGGTTCTCTCTTCACGTACCTTATCCGCCAATGGCCGCATGGATTCCAACTGTTCTTCCCAATAGACTTCGCCAAAAGAGCCGTATGGCAATCCCCCCGATGCCCGGAGATGATGGAACAAAGATTCCGGATCGCCCTGCTCTATCAAGATACTGAGCAACAGTTGGTTAAATTGATAACGTTGCAGATTATCCAGTACAAAAGGTTCCTCTTCAGGTAACTCCATTTCTTCAATAACAAAGTGTACTTTTAGCCGCTGCTGAAAAAAGGCCCTGACAGGGTGGCGATAAAAACGGATCAGTTCATCTAATGCAATTTCTTTTACTTCACCGCGATCAAATGCAATCGGTTGGCAAAAATCAATCCCTGAGACTCCCTGCTGTGCTGCCGCAGGCAGCCATTCGGCGGCATAACTTTGTGAGTAATGGTCGGGCAGGAAATTCTCTGTCGCAAAAGGAACACGAGTATGCTGTGAAAGTAAATGATTTCTGACATTTCTCGCACTGTCATCAACATTCAGCATTTCATCACCCGAGTGGCAAAAGCTCTGGCAAACATAATCCAGTAACTCATTGACCAGAACAGATGGGTTACACTCGGTATCATCCCGAATCGATTTGCCGATATAGCTGATATAAATAAATTGCTCAGCCGAAATTAATGCTTCCAAAAAGAGATAACGGTCATCATCGCGCCGTTTTCTATCCCCCCGCTGTGTTTTTTCCACCATCAGATCGAACCCAAGTGGAGGGATTGTGCGCGGATAAACGCCGTCATTCATTCCCAGCAGGCAAACAACCTTAAAAGGAATAGAACGCATAGGCATCAGGGTACAGAAATTAAGCGATCCTGCTAAGAAACGCTGGCTGATCTTCTCATCATCAAAACGAAGCGCCAATTCATCCCGCAATAGCACCAAAGGAATTTTTTCGCTGTAATGTGCATTAAGGCCATTATCAATCACTTTTTGCCATTGCTGCGTGATAAGCGCCAATACCAGTTCAATTTCATCATCGGCTTCAAAAAAAGTCTCCAACAATTGTGGACAGACTGCCAGCCAATCCACCAATCGCTGCTCTTCACCCAAAATTTTCCGCCAGCGATTCAATTCCATTAAAAACTCAGCCAGTTGCCCGGCTAATTCAGCAGCAAGACCACTGGATTCATCATAAGGCAAAACATCATTCCACGGCCCTGCGTGGCTATCCATCGCATAACCCAGTAGCATTCGTGTCAGGCCAAAACGCCAGGTATTCTGCCCCGTGGCAGGCAAAGACAATGCTTCAATATTGTCATCATCCAGTCCCCAACAGATCCCCGATTCTTTCACCCAACGCCGCAATAAACGCAATCCTTCTTCCTGAATGGCAAATTTACTGGCTAAAGCCGGCACTTCCAATAATGCCAATACCTGTTCAGCCGTAAATCGGCTCTGCGGCAAATCCAACAAAGTAATAAATGCCTGTAAAACAGGATGAGCCTGACGCGCCTTACGGTCTGAAATGGCAAAAGGAATATAGCGATCATCCGGCGCATTACCGAAAACTGCCTGAATATAGGGGGCATAGCTGTCAATATCAGCCATCATCACAATAATGTCCCTCGGTGTCAGCGAGGGATCGTCATCCAACAAATGCAGGAGCTGATCCTGCAACACTTCAATTTCCCTCTGTGGGCTATGGCACGAGTGAAAAGTCAGAGAGCGATCAGTATTATCGAACGGGCGTTTTTTTAAACTGTTTCTGAAAGTACTATCCGTAGATCCAATCTGAGCATGATCTTCAAGATTAAAAATATCTCGTTGGATTTGGTGCAAGATACAGTCAGTTTCCAATTCAACAAAAGCATGAACATCGGAATCTGGTTCTAATTGTGACAGCAGGTAGAGATTATCCCGCCCCAATTTTCCCCAGGATGCCAATAGTGGGTTATTCAGATTTTGCTCCCCTTCTTCATTGAAGAGTGACGGGGCATTATCTGGATCTTTGAATCTCTCCAGTAATTGGCTGTTTTTATAATGTTTGGGTTTACGGCTAGTTAGCCTGGCAAGAAACGCATAACTCTGAATATCTCCCCAATAATATTGGCACGGATTGGTAAACATAAGATGAATATCAATATGTTGCCCTAATGCCTTAAATACTTGCAGGTAAGCAGGGGGAAGCGTGGAGATCCCACAAATGAAAATACGCGGAGGCAAATTCCCCAACGGAAAATTTCCACTTTCCAGCGTCGTGATAAACCGCTGATATAAATTGGCGCGATGCCACAGCGGTTGTTGTAGCTGACGAGTATACTCTGTCAGTTCAGACCAGAGTCTTTGTTGCCACAATTGATTGCTGCTCAAGCCATCAATTAATTGACCATTTTCCCAATTTTCTAACCATTGCGGACGATAAACCAGATATTGGTCAAATAGATCCGCAACCCGACCCGCTAACTGGTGAATTTTGCGTTTATCGATATCCTGATCAAGATAGTGCCTGAGGGCCGAAAATTCGGGTTCTGTTAACAATTCAGGCAACAACATCATTAACTTCCATTTCATGGCATCCTTACTAAAGGCACCATCTTTAGGAATATCAGGTAATACCAGAGTGAACATCTGCCAGATAAAAGTCGCGGGAAGTGGAAATTCCATGTTCGCGGCAATGCCCAGTTTCTCTGCCAATTGAATCTGCAACCACTGTGACATCCCCGGGCTTTGAACCAGAATCACTTCTTTGCCAAATGGGTCAGAAAGGGGGTTTTCCCCGATCAATATCGCCATCAACTCTTTGAGAAGATCGAGTTGATTTGAATGATAAACTCTAAACATCAATGCTCCCACTTGCACAAAACCAGCGTTCTAATTTATTTGGTTTATTGTAATATACTGTCAATTTAACCGTTACCTGAAAGCATACCAAAGAGTGAAACTCGCGTTGAAACTCCATTTTCCATTTCTGACTTGACGCCGTTTCTCCCTCTGATTTACCCGAGCCTATTTGCCCTTCCAAACGTTCATACTGTTCCAACTGATCATGAGCATAACGGATTGCCTTAAGTTGCCCCCAATATTGCTGGAAATTTGCCGACAATGCCTGATGGTAGCGCATTAACCCTAATAACGAGATCGCAAATACAACAGATGCCACCAGAACTTCTGGCAGACTCATGCCTTCTTGTCGCCCGAGGTGAAGGTTCCTTTTCATAAACAAAACTCAACCTGAGAAACAGGGCAAAAATCCAACCAACCACTTTCAACAGGAATCAGTCCAACAGAAATAAGTGTATCCTGATTTAATTGCTTCATCTGTTTCATCCATTGATAAAGTTCAATATTTTCCCCTGAGGTGAATGACGCAATTCCTTTTAATAAAAAAAACTCATCTGAATAACGTTTTAAACAGCTTTTCAAATTAAACTCTGTCTGTTGCAAACAAAACCAATCGTCTATTTCTTGCTGATTGATTTGCCATGGCTGTACCTTTCCCCATGCCAGTGAGGATTCAGCCCGCAGAAAAGCATTCAGATAATGTTGTTCATCCAACATCATAAGCATCGCGTTTTCTTGTTGATAGTGGAGCGATTTCAACATCATTAAGCTCAGTGCCAATAACATTATTATCGATACCAGCAAAATATTTCCCTGCTGCTTGTTTGCCATATCCTCTTTATTCCCTGACATTACGTAGCCGGATTGTCGTTTGATGATGATAGACAATAGATGAAGATTTCAGCCAATGAGCTTTAATGGACAGAGTGACAAAAATCAGTCCTTTTTTTGCCTGTAATTTTTCAAGGTGAAAAACATCAATCACAATCTCTTTAGGATCAAATAACCTTTCCCAACCGTTTTCCTGACAATCACCCGCCCCTCTTTTCCATTCAAGCGCCCGGTTATTCAGACGATAGCCAAAAAACTCGGACTCAACATGATCAGGTTTTTCCCATCGATTATTTAAATTGAGATCAAAAGCGACAATAAAACAGGAACTGGCAGGTTCTGTATTCTTATTTTTAATCATCAATGGCTCACCTTCACACTGTTTTTTATCCTGACAATAACCTGCCCGCCGGATATCTTTTTCCATCAAATAAACGGTTCTATTCACCAAATAATGCAGCCGATATTTACGATAGAGATCGAAAACCTGACCAGATAAAACCGGATAAGTTTTAGTCATGGCAATAAAAATAACACTACTAATCAACATGGCTACCATTATCTCCAACAAGGAAAAGCCTGCCTGTTTTTGTTTAAACCAGAACGCAGTTTTAAAGCGAAAAGTAGCCAGCATCATGGATTTTTTATTCCCTCACAATCAGGAAGTTGGCTAATTGTATTACTGCACGTTCTAATCCGACCGCGTCCCGAAATCACAATACTAATTTCACCCGCAGAATTTGCCAGTATGAAACTGGCCGGCATTGCCGTGTTCCTAATGCCATAAAAATCAATGCGCTCAGTCGTAGATGACGTCAAAAACACATCACCATGAGGAGCATTAACCCGTTCTCCATATTCTGCACCACAATCAGATACCTTGGTCACAGAAGATATCAGACACCAAGAATGCCCCATGACTAACCATAGTGTACGATCCTGGTTCAGATAATTTGCCAAAGCCTGTTGCCTTTCCATAAAGGACAAAACATTGTGCACTGCTGATTGCAAACGCAGCCGGTTTTGATATTGCCCCCAATAATACAGCCCATAAGATAAACTAATGGAGATAATGAGCATCGCTATCAATAACTCCAATAATGTAAATCCTGATTGTTCAGGGCTGTTTAATCGCCTGTTTACTTTGCAATTTAATAAACTATTTTCGGGACAATTTTCTTTCTTAGTATTTATCGTCTTAATAATTATTCCCATATCAATCTCTTATACACCTATCCCTTCTATAATTAAGGAGTGGTTATTTCGGCGCAAATATCTTTGATTCATAGAAAAATAGAAAGACGATTTATTGCATTATGCGAAGAGCTTTCAGGGAAAAATAACGACAAAATAATTTCTTTCATTTTATTTGGGAAGCAACACGCAAAACTGACAGGCAACTAGTTTTTCATATTGAGAATCACCGACGATAAATGTAAAAAGAGCAGGCAAAACCCGCTCTTTAATAATTTGGTATTATGTTAAGAAACTATTGGTATCGTTTCTTAAATCGCGACTGGGGCTTTAATGCCCGGATGTGGATCATAACCCACAATTTCAAAGTCTTCGAATCGATAATCAAACAATGAATCAGGCTTGCGCTTAATAACCAATTTAGGTAATGCGCGTGGCTCACGGCTTAACTGAAGTTTAGTTTGTTCCATATGATTGCTGTAAAGATGGGTATCGCCACCTGTCCAAACAAAATCACCCACTTCAAGATCACACTGTTGAGCCATCATATGCACTAACAAAGCATAGCTGGCAATGTTGAATGGCAATCCTAAAAACACATCACAGGAACGCTGGTAAAGCTGGCAGGACAGTTTGCCATCGGCCACATAGAATTGGAAAAAAGCATGGCATGGCGCCAATGCCATTTTATCCAACTCGCCAACATTCCATGCGGAAACAATAATCCGGCGTGAATCAGGATCACTTTTCAATTGTTCAATAACTTGGGTTAATTGATCGATTTGACGACCATCCGCCGAGCCCCAGGCGCGCCATTGTTTACCGTAAACAGGCCCCAAATCGCCATTTTCGTCAGCCCATTCATCCCAGATGGTCACGCCATTATCATGCAGATATTGGGTATTGGTATCACCATTTAAGAACCAAAGCAGTTCATGGATGATGGAACGAAGATGACAACGCTTGGTTGTTACCAGCGGGAAACCTTCTTGCAAATTGAAACGCATCTGATGACCAAAGATAGAGAGTGTTCCCGTACCGGTACGATCATCTTTTGCCGTGCCTTCTTCCAGCACTTTTTTCATTAAATCCAGATACTGTTTCATTTTGCCTCTTGTACCTTGTTGTTTCGGGAATCGTTGTTTCGGGAATCGTTGTTTCGAGATTTGTTGCCAGGGCTTTTATACGCCCATACCATCATTAAAATTCCGACCAGAATCATTGGAACAGAAAGGATTTGCCCCATACTAATCCCTTCAAACAACCCGAGCTGCGCATCGGGCTGGCGGAAAAATTCGACTATTATACGGAATGCGCCGTAACCAATCAGGAACAGACCTGAAACGCTTCCCATCGGGCGTGGTTTACGGATAAATAAATTGAGGATGATAAACAGCACAATACCTTCAAGCACCATCTCGTATAACTGTGACGGATGGCGAGGCAGGACACCATATTTTTCCAAAATCGGCCATAAAGAAGGATCAGTTGTCGCCAATGCGATATCTTCGCTGCGGGAACTCGGGAACAACATCGCCCATGGCGTATCAAGCGTGACACGCCCCCACAGTTCGCCATTGATAAAGTTACCGATACGCCCCATGCCCAAACCGAAAGGAACCAATGGAGCAATGAAATCAGAGACCTGTAAGAAATGACGTTTAGTCCGGCGGGAAAACCACCACATAGCGCAGATAACCCCTACCAGCCCACCGTGGAAGGACATGCCGCCATCCCAAACCTTAAACAGATAAAGAGGGTTATCAAGAAACATTGGCAGGTTATAAAACAGAACGTAACCGAGGCGTCCACCGACGAAAACCCCGACAAAACCTGCATACAGCAAATTTTCAACTTCAGTTTTGTTCCAGCCACTGTTTGGTTTTGCTGCACGGCGATTTGCCAACCACATAGCAAAAACAAAGCCAACCAGATACATAAAACCGTACCAGTGGAGGGATACGGGCCCGATTGAAAATATGACAGGGTCAATTTTAGGAAATTCCAGATAGCTAGTGCTCATCGTTCCCCGCTAAAAGTAATGTTGTGTGAATGAATGATGTGGCAGATAAATTATCTTATGCGAATAAATTATTTTGCTTGAATAACTCGAGACAAATAATAGCATAGCCAAGTGACTGTTCTCCGCCCTTATCGTCAGACATAGAATTTCAGACATAAAATTTACGGTGTTTTTGAATTAACTCCAGTGCCTATTCCAAGAGGTTTTGAGCTGGTTTAATGCTAAATACCGCCTCGGATTAATCCTCCCAGCCCATGCGATTCCATAAACTCGGCTGACAAAGTTTTTACCTGCTGGCTGGTTTCGGCTTTCAGTACCACATCTATAAGACTTTCGAGTTTGTTAACATCCAATTGGCGCAACAAATATTTGGTGCGTGGAACACTTCGGCCGCTCATGCTCAGGCTACGATAACCTAAACTAAGTAATATTAATGCCCCCATCGGTAAACCCGCCATTTCACCACATATGCTGATAGGAAGATCAAGGCGTTGGCATTCATCAAAGGCCAGTTTTAGCGCCCTAATCACCGCAGGGTGTAAATTATCATATAGTGAGGCGACATGGGTATTGTTGCGATCCACTGCGAGTAAATACTGGGTTAAGTCATTCGTGCCAATAGAGACAAAATCAACCCGCTTCTTTAACTGCGGCAACAGAAAAATCGTAGATGGCACTTCAATCATGATACCAATCTGGGGCATGGGGATTATGTCAGAGATGGTTTGCTCAACCTCAACTTTCGCTCTTTCAATCAGTTTTCGGGCTTCATCAATTTCTTCAATACTTGTCACCATTGGCAAAAGTATTTTTAGATTGCCGGTGTGTATATTGGCTTTCAGCATCGCCCTAAGCTGAATAAGAAAAATCTCAGGTTGATCCAGAGTGATACGAATTCCTCTCCAGCCGAGACAGGGATTATCTTCACTAATGGGCATATAAGGAAGTTGTTTGTCAGCACCAATATCCAGTGTTCTCAACACAACAGGCTTATCAGGAAAAAGCGCCAGCATCTCCTGATAACGATTTTTTTGCTCATCTTCTGATGGAAAACCGCTATGCAGCATAAAGGGGATTTCTGTGCGGTATAGCCCGACGCCATCAATACTATCCGCTATTTGCTGCTCATGTTTTAAACTCAGGCCGGCATTAAGTTGTACTAAAACGCGTTCACCACTCTTGAGCTGTGCTTGCTGCTGCTGTTCACCTTCGGCCAGCTTGCTGAGGACTTGTTCTTCTTCAATGATCTGTCGATATTCCTGGGCGATAAGCGGCTCTGGCTCAACGAAAATTTCTCCGCGATAGCCATCAAGAATAAGCGTCCGGTTATGCAGTAGTTCAGGTTGGATATCCGCTCCCATAATAGCCGGGATCCCCATTGCACGAACCAGTATCGCAGAGTGGGAATGAGTCGCACCGTCACGCACAATCACGCCAACTAGCTGTTCTTGCGGCATTTCAGCCAACAAATTGGCACTAAGTTCATCGGCAACCAGAATAAAGCGTTCCGGCCACTGACCAGCGCCAGCGAAAGAATCATCCAGATGAAACAATACCCGCTGCCCAAGCGCCCGCAGATCAGACGCTCTTTCTCGCATATAGGGGTCTTGCAAACTAGCAAACTGTTCAGCGTATTTTTCAATCACGACTTTGATCGCCCATTCCGCCATAAAACCATTATCGACGGAATAAAACAGATCTTGCTTGAGTTGGGGATCATTTAATAAATGAGAATAGAGATCAAAAATGGCAGCACTTTCTTTCTGTGAACTCACAGTGAAACGCTTACTAATCCGGCGACACTCCGCTGTAGTTTGTTCCAAGGCCCGAGTCAGTCTTGACCGTTCAGCCTGATAATCCAGCGTTAATGCCTCAGATACCTGATCCAGCAAAGGTTGTGAGCGATCTTGCCATCCCTGAGCCATAGCTATGCCATTAGAAATAGCGAGAGCCTTAATACGGGTTTGACGATACCGACCAAATAGTCCTTTTGTCTGCGCCTGAGCAAGAATAACACCAAGCTGCGTCGCCAGTGTCACCATGAAAGATTCTTCACTTTCATCAAACAACCGCCGTTCAAGTTGCTGAACAACTAATATTCCCTGCAACTGACGGCGATAAATAATAGGCACACCTAAAAAAGCCCGCAGGCTTTCTTCCTTGACTTGGGGGATATATTTGAAACTAGGATGTTCTCGAACATCTGCGAGGTTGATTAATTCAGACAAATGTCCGACTTCGCCCACGACGCCTTCATCAAAGGCCAGACTGATCGCTTGACCCCGGGGTTTTTTCAACCCTTTGGTTGCCATTAGGTAATAACAATGTCGCTGATGATCTGCCAGATAAATAGAACAGACATCCGTGTTCATTGCCTGACAAGTTTCATCGACCAACAGCTCAAGCGCTTCAGATAAATTAGCTGTCATAGCCACTTTTTCGACAATTTCCCGTAAGCGCGTGAGCATAACAATTACCTAACTTCTTCTGCGACGATGTAAATAAGGTGAATGTATCTGTGAAGCAGATTCCTGCACTGGCATTACAATGGAAGAAAATTCTTTCATCACGCGGCGGTATACATCCCGTTTAAAAGAAACTACTTGCCGGACAGGATACCAATAACTAACCCAACGCCAGCCATCAAATTCCGGCGTTTTACTGAGCTGCACATTAATATCTGCTTCATTACACAGCAACTGCAATAAAAACCAGCGTTGCTTTTGCCCAATACAAACAGGCTTTGTATCCCAACGCACCAAACGCTTGGGTAATTTGTAACGCAACCAACTACGGGTCGAGGCGAGAACCCGTACATCTTTGCGACTTAAACCAACTTCTTCGAACAACTCGCGATACATCGCTTGCTCTGGTGATTCCCCCGGATTGATACCCCCCTGAGGAAACTGCCAGGAATGCTGCCCATAACGACGGGCCCATAGAACCTGGCCTTGGCGATTACAAATTACAATTCCTACATTCGGGCGGTAGCCATCATCATCGATCACCAGACTACCTCTCGATAAAATACATTTGAAAAGATGGCTAATTGTTTCACACTCATCTCAAGCGGTAAACCTCTATGATTGGACTTTGCAGACGTAGCCTAAGTCTCTACAATACTGCCATCTCAACGGGGTGCGGCTGTAATGAAACAGTTTTGCTGAGAACAAACCCGTCGAACCTGAACCGGTTAGTACCGGCGTAGGGATTTGAGACGCTAATCGTTGATATAAAATAAGTAATTTTCATTTAGCACCTTCTCAGATCCTTTGCCAATCGGCTAATAACGAACGTTAATGGCTAATATCCACAACTGTTGTTCATAACTAATGTTCACAACTACAGGAGAGCAAAGTGTTTAAGAAATTATTTTTCAGTTTTATCGCCATCAGTACGCTATCGCTTTCTGCCTGTGTCTTTGCCCAAGCATCTCAATCGAAACCAACATTGACAGTTTACACTTATGATTCATTTGCCTCTGAATGGGGGGCTGGCCCAGCCATTAAAAAAGCCTTTGAAGCAGAGTGTGGTTGTGAACTGAAACTTGTTGCTCTGGAAGATGGTGTATCCCTACTGAACCGTTTGAGAATGGAAGGCAAAAAAACATCAGCAGATATCGTGCTGGGATTGGATAACAACTTGATCCAAGCCGCCCAACAAACAGGATTGTTCGCGCCAAGCCATGTTGATGTATCAAAACTGAAATTACCCATCTCATGGAACAATACAACATTTATTCCTTACGATTACGGTTATTTTGCCTTCATTTACAACAAAAACACCTTACCTCATCCACCAAAAAGTATGGATGAATTAATCAATAGTCACCAGAACTGGAAGATTATTTATCAAGATCCGCGCACCAGCACTCCGGGCTTGGGCTTCCTGCTCTGGATGCAGGATCTCTATGGAGATAACACCGCGCAGGAGTGGCAGAAAGTAGCCAAAAAAACGCTTACTGTCACGAAAGGGTGGAGTGAAGCCTATGGCCTGTTCCTGAAAGGTGAAGGTGATATGGTGCTGAGCTATACCACTTCACCGGGTTATCACATCATGTCAGAGAAAAAAGGCAACTATGCGGCGGCGATATTTGAGGAAGGGCATTATTTGCAGATTGAAGTCGCAGCTCAATTAGCCTCAAGCAAACAGCCTGAACTGGCCCAAAAGTTCATGAATTTCATGGTATCGCCGGCATTCCAGCAAGCTCTCCCGACGACCCAATGGATGTACCCCGTGATTGATATTCCTTTGCCTGAGGTTTTCAAGCAACTCACAGTTCCTGAAAAATCCCTGTTATTTAATGCAGATGATGTGGCAAAACACCGTACCAAATGGATCCGTATATGGCAAAGCGCTGTCAGCCGTTAATTGCGGGTTGGATATTGCCGGGGGTTATTGCCTCCGGCCTGTTAATTATTGTTGCCCTGTCAGCATTTGGGACGCTGTGGTTCAATGCGCCTGAAAGCGACTGGCAGACATTCTTGCATGACAGTTATCTCTGGCATGTCATTCAGTTCACCTTCTGGCAAGCATTCTTATCTGCCGTATTATCGGTAATACCCGCCATTTTCCTGGCAAGGGCGCTTTATCGCCGCCATTTTCCGGGCAAAATGCTGTTTCTGCGCTTATGCGCGATGACATTAATCCTTCCTGTTTTGGTCGCTCTGTTTGGTATTCTCACTGTTTATGGTCAAACCGGCTGGCTGGCAAATATTTCCCAATGGATAGGGGTTGAATACCGTTTTACACCTTATGGGTTGCAAGGAATTCTACTGGCGCATATTTTCTTTAATATGCCGATGGCAACACGCTTGTTGCTGCAATCTCTGGAAAATATTGCCATTGAACAGAGGCAACTTGCTGCCCAGCTTGGTATGAGTGAATGGCAACATTTTCGTTTTGTGGAGTGGCCTTATCTGCGCCGCCAAATTTTACCGACAGCCGCACTGATTTTCATGCTGTGCTTTGCCAGTTTCGCCACAGTACTCGCATTAGGTGGCGGCCCTGCGGCTACCACTATCGAGCTGGCTATTTATCAGGCAATCAGTTATGACTACGATCTCTCTCAAGCAGCCCTGCTCGCCCTGATACAACTTTTTTGCTGCCTCAGTTTGGTATTACTTAGCCAAAAACTCAAAGGCACCTTTTCTGTCGGTTACAGCCATCAACAAAAATGGCGTAATCCACAGGATTCATGGCTGAGAAAACTCACTGATGGTTTACTCATTTGCATGGCATTACTGCTTCTGCTGCCTCCTTTGCTAGCCGTCATTGTCGATGGACTGAACCTGAGTATTTTCACTGTCTTGAGCCAGCCCGCTTTATGGCAGGCTCTTATCACTTCCATCGTTATTGCACTGGGTGCCGGATTACTCTGTGTCGTGCTGACCATGATGCTGCTATGGAGCAGCCGCGAATTACGTTTACGTCATTTATCTCGCTGGGGCCAAGCGATGGAAACCAGCGGTTTGCTGATTCTTGCCATGCCGGGCATTGTTCTTGCTACCGGCTTTTTCCTTCTATTGAACACAACCATTGGCATTCCCCAATCACCTTACGGATTGGTTATCTTGACCAACGCACTGATGGCGATCCCTTATGCTCTAAAAGTATTAGAAAATCCAATGCGCGATCTGGCTGAACGCTACAACCCCCTGTGCTTTTCCCTCAATATTCAGGGGATTCATCGGCTGCGTCTCATTGAACTTAAAGCACTGAAAATCCCATTGGCACAAGCACTGGCTTTCGCTTGTGTACTGTCAATTGGTGATTTTGGTGTTGTTGCACTATTTGGCAACGAAGGTTTCCGTACTCTGCCCTTCTATCTTTATCAACAAATTGGGGCATATCGCAGCCAGGATGGTGCAGTCACCGCTTTCTTACTGCTTCTTCTCTGCTTTATTTTATTCACTGTTATTGAACGTCTACCGAGCCGACGCCATGATTAAACTCGATAATGTCACTTATACTTACGAACATCTTGCCATGCAGTTTGACGTGAACGTTAAAGCCGGGGAACGCATTGCGATCCTTGGCCCAAGCGGAGCAGGCAAAAGCACCTTATTAAGTTTAATGGCAGGCTTCCAATTTCCTGAGCATGGCAAAATCTGGCTGAATAATGAAGATCACACGAATACTCCTCCTTCCAAACGGCCCGTTTCTATGTTGTTTCAGGAAAACAATCTGTTTTCCCATTTAACCATTGCGCAAAATATCGGTTTAGGTTTACACCCCGGATTACGATTAAATACTGAACAAAAGCAAACACTCCAGCAGATCGCTACTCAGGTATCGCTGGAGGAATGCCTCTCTCGCTTACCCGCTCAACTTTCTGGCGGTCAACGACAACGCGCAGCATTAGCGCGTTGCTTGGTTCGCCATCAGCCTATTTTATTGCTGGATGAACCCTTTTCAGCGCTTGATCCTGCTTTACGTAATGAAATGCTGGAGTTGCTGGATAAAATCTGTCGTGATCGCCAAATCACTCTATTGATGGTGTCTCATAATCTCGATGACGCAGCAAAAATCGCTCCGCGTTCTTTACTGATTGTGGATGGGAAAATTCATTATGATGGTGCAACAGAGAAATTGATGAGTGGAGAAGCGGCTGAAGCGGCGATTTTGGGGATAGGTTGAAAGAATTATCTTCCAAGCAGAATTATATTTATAATGGATATATAGATAATTTAAACAAAATAACATACTAACTTGATTATAAAAATAATCAGATGAAATTAATGATCATGAAAAAATCAATTAAAAATGCAAAGAAATATGGTGAGTTTTCCCAAAAACCTATTGAATTAGAGAAATGTCTGAGCTTCATTACCCAAGAAGGATATCAAGTATTTCCCATTTATTTAAAATTTTTGGCTCAATGTGGTGGTGTAAAAGGTTTTCATGCAAACTGATTCCTTTTGGTGAATGCAGTAATGGATATGTCACTTTGATGCTTGGAGATAATGGTATCATCTATGGTGCATTTGATGGTGAGCTATTCCAACTTAGATTCGCATGATAAGTGCAATTTCTGAAAAAGGCGGTCAGTTGCTATAGTAGGCATCTT
>NZ_LFCV01000105.1 GCF_001037465.1 Xenorhabdus khoisanae | reverse complement strand
TAAGTCCTCAAGAGAAATTAACTGCAAATTGGCGACCATAACTTTCAAATAAAGTATTTAGCTCATGATCCATTGTATCCTGAGTCCAAGTGATAAAACGTCGCCAGTGATATTTAGCCTGTCTCCAGACGATTTCAATCAGATTCAGCTCTGGGCTGTAGGCGGGAAGGTAAAGTAAAAACAGGTTGTGTTCTCGTAACCAGCGACTTTTGATTTTTTCATCTATCCTATGATGGATACGCGCATTATCTAATACGACAAATGTCAGGCGATGATCCCCTTGCTTTGCAACCTGTTCTAAAAAATCAATGACATCAGCCCGCGTAACACTGTCTGACATTATCTGATAAAACAGGGTGTTATCGGTGTAATTTAGCGCCCCTAACACTGAACGTCTGACATGATTTTGCGGCTCTGTTTCATGGGGCTTACCCCGCGGACTCCATCCGTATTGCACCGGCGGAGAGGCGGTAAAACCCGCCTCATCAAGATAGACCAGCCGGTAATGACCCGACCGCGCGCCCGCCTTAATTTTATTCAGCAAGGCGGCTTTTTCAGCAAACTCCGCTTCATTGCATTTTTTTTAAAGACAGGCGGGCGCGTTTATAGGTTAACCCCTGTTTTTTCAGGGTATTCGCCAGCGTCTCAAGCGTACAGGGCAGCGGGCCATGCTTGTCCTCGACTTTCTGTGCGATTCGGGCTAACGTCAGAGATTCTGCACTGGCGGCTTCGACCGCGGTGGTAATCATGTCAGGGGTCATGGCGGGATATCGGCCTCCGACATGCCCACCTAATAATCCCGCTATCCCTGAATCGTGCCAGAAGTGAACCCAGTCATAGATAACTCTGAGACTGCATCCTATCTCAGCGGCTATCTGACGGGGTTTGATGCCTCTGGCAAGCATGAGCAAACCCGTTCCTCGCGTACGGATGTCTCGGTGTCTGTGATTCAGGGCAAGTTGTTGTAATGTAATACGTTCAGCTTCAGACAGTGTGATATTCGATTTCAATTTCATAAGAACAGGCGGTAAGTCATCGGATGACCGATTATAACATCAATG
>NZ_LFCV01000104.1 GCF_001037465.1 Xenorhabdus khoisanae | reverse complement strand
TTGCTTCTGGCACTGGCAGCGATTGGCTGACTGGTTTGTCAGAGCATTACAACATTAACATGGCCGTGTCACGCGATGGCTGGGGTATGGTTAGCGAGCAAATGTTCTCTGACGGCACGAAAAATCTGCAGGATACTGACCCCGTGGTTCTAACCCGTACCGTATCTAAGCAGGGCAGCGCAAGCGGTGAGAACCTTAACACAGGGAAAATCACAACCGTTTTTGATAAACGGAGCCGCCTGCCGCTCACGGATACCCGTACGGATACCACCGGTCAGGCGCAGGGCGTTCGCCGCTATGGGTGGGACGGCCTAAGTCGACTACGACTGGAAACTGACGAACTGGGCAATAAAACGACGCGAACCTACGACGCATACGGTCGTGTTCTGACTCAGACCCTGCCGGACGGCAGTACGGTGACACGTACATACGCGCCTCACCTTATTGGTAATCAAGTTGCCGGCATCAGCGTGACGGGTCCAGATGCAGACGGCCAGACACAGACCTGGCAACTGGGTACGCAGACGTTCGACAGTCTGGGTCGGGTGATTGAGCGCATCAGCGGCGGGAGAACCACCACATATGTTTACGACCGAGCCTCTCCGGTACCTTCTGCGGTGACGCAGCCTTCAGGAAAAACACTGCAGTACACCTATATTCCCGAACTTGGCAACGTGGTGAACAGCCTGACAGCGAACGACGTGACGCAAACGTTCAGCTACGACAGCTGTACCGGAGAGCTGCTGACGGCGCAGGAAGGTGAAACAAAGAACGAGAATGTGTGGGATCCTTCCGGCAACCTGAAGGGGGAGACGTTTACTCTGGAAGGTGCTACCCGTAAAGCATCTTACAACCGCACGCTGGCCGGTGAGCCGGTGATCTACACCGATATTACCGGCACACAGACAGCGTATAGCCGGGACTCTCACGGTCGTGTAACGGCAATTACGGATGAGGCCCTGACGGCTAGCTTGCAGTACGATGCGCTGGGTCGCCTGAGCCGACAGATGGTGACAGACAGGACAGACAGCGCCATGCAGTCCACGCTGACTACGGTGTTGTCGTACGACGATTTTGGCTGGGAAACCAGCCGTACCGTTACCGACAACACTGGGGTTACGCTCACAGTCTCGCAGACCTGGCAGAAGAACGGCCTGCTGGCTACCCGTAGCACGCAGCGGGAGGGTAGCACGGCCAAAGAGGAACAGTACCGCTACGATACCCGCAACCGCCTGACGGAGTATACGGTGGCAGGAAGCGCTTTGCCACAGGATGCGTATGGACATGCGATGACGGCACAGGCTTATCAGTATGACGCGTTGAACAACCTGACCACCGTCACTACCACGCTGGCTGACGGCAGCAGCGATACGGCGACGTATCACTATAGAAATGTGGCTGACCCGACGCAGCTGACGTCAGTGAGTCACACACATACCGGCTACCCGCAGACCATCACTCTGGAATATGACGCAGATGGGCGCATGACGCGGGATGAAGCGGGCCGTACGCTGGGCTATGACGCCACCGGCAGGCTGGTCAGCGTCAGCGGGCAAGGCATCAGCGGAGGGATCTACGGCTATGATGCTCTGGACCGGCTGGTGAGTCAGCATGTCAGCGACAGTGACACCCGGCAGCTCTACTACCGTGCTGATGAGCTGGTGAACGAGGTGCTGACGGCGCAGGGCAAGGAAAGGCGCTGGATAAAGTCGGGGCACGCCACACTGGGAGTGAGCGAAGACGCGAGCCTGATGCTGACGGCGGGCGATCATCACGACAGCCTGCTATGGTCGCGTGATACTAGTCAGAAAGAAGGTGAACAACATGCCTGGTCGCCGTACGGTAATGGAGGGCCGGAAGACGGTCTACCGAGCTTTAACGGCGAACGCGCCGACCCAGTGAGCGGCACATACCATCTGGGAAACGGCTACCGAGCCTATAACCCCGTACTGATGCGCTTTAACTGTCCGGACAGCCTGAGCCCGTTCGGGGCAGGAGGCATCAATTCGTATGCCTACTGCGCGGGCGATCCGGTGAATTTCACTGACCCGTCGGGACATATAAGTGCGGCAGGCTGGGCGGGAATTGGGCTTGGCATACTGGGCATTCTGGGGGCTGTGGTAACAGGAGGGCTGTCGGTGGTAGCTGCAGCGATAGGTACTGCGGTGACCGCCGGGGTGGCTACGGGAGCATCAATATCAACAGCGGGGGCGGTGACAGCCGCGATAGGGTCAGCGTCGGCGGTATCACTGACTGTGGGTGCTCTAGGGGTTGTGGCGGATGTTACAGCTATTGCCTCCGGGGCAACAGAAGACGTCAATCCGGCGGCTTCTTCAGCGCTGGGCTGGGTATCGATGGCTACGGGGCTTGCAGGTCTGGGCATAAGTGCCGGACAAGGGATCCGGGGAGCAATGAAAAACAAGGGAAATTATAATGTCACTACACAGACGGAGGGGGTTAATATCGCAACAACAAATAGTGCAGAGAGAACAACACCTCAAGGAGCAAGTCTACAAAATCTAACTGAACCACCACTGCGGCTACGTGGTGGGGGACCGGTTGGGGAAGCTAGAGTGACTACTGGCTTCGTGGAGGAAGCAAAACAAACGATGATTCATTCAATGACCAGAGGAAACATCCCGTTGTCTTCTTCATCCGCTCCTCGCCAACAACTTTCCCGTGCATTAGGAAACAGTAAAAATGGAGAGGGAACCTTCACTCAACTTCTTAGAGGGGTTAATGAAAATCTAGCTAGCCATGGTGATTCGATACTAACATCTGAACATGCTGCTAGATACGCAAACATCAGTCGTCAGGTGGAAAACGGAAATATTTCTAATACAACAGCCCATTTGCAGGCGGTATCAGAATGGGCAAGACACGGAGGTGGAGCTGGTTTGACTGGCACACTATTCAACGGAGCAGGAGCTGTATTTTCAGGAGCTATTGATGCGATAATAAGGAAAAGAGGATGGTAACCAACGTGGGTTTAATAAAGTGTATTAGTGTGTGTAGTGGTATAAGGATCTCGGACACGTCAAAAGCCTGCTAATGTTATTAACATGACAATGAGGTGTGACGATGAAATTGAAACCCACCCAACATCAATATTCCGCTGAATTTAAGCTGGAAGCGGTTCAACAAGTTGTTCTCCATCAGCAGCGGGTTGTTAAGGTCGCCCGTTCACTGGGGATTGATGCCAGCACCCTGGGAAAA
>NZ_LFCV01000103.1 GCF_001037465.1 Xenorhabdus khoisanae | reverse complement strand
TGCCGTGGAGCGTGAACATCAGTGACATCATGTAAACTACACGGTTTAATTGAGCGCTTACGACTTAACAGACACACAAATTACACCTTATAAAATAACGTTTACCAAAACAAAGGGAAAACGCAATCGTACCGTTCCAATAACTAAAGAACTTTACGATGAAATACCAAAGAGAAAGGGTAAATTATTTACACCTTGCTATTCTGCTTTCCGTTCTGCCATTAAGAGAGCTGGTATAGAATTACCACATCGCCAATCATCACACGTAATGCGTCACACGTTCGCATCACACTTTATGATGAAAGGGGTAACATTCTTGTCTTACAGAGAATACTAGGCCATACCGACATCAAAATGACAATGCGATATGCACATTTTGCACCTGAACATTTGAATGATGCTTTGATATACAATCCACTAGTGCAGTTAAAAAATGGCGACGGTGTGGCGGCAGAGATCCGCAACCCTCATCATCAGCCCGCAGCCATCGTCGCATAACCAATTGATAGTTAAGCAGATTATTGATTTTATTACGTTATTAATCGGATTCTTAATCAATTGGTCGGGAGTTCGAACCTCCCACGACCCACCAGATTTATCAAGGGCTTGCGTTAAATCGTGAGTCCTTTGTTTTCTTTAGGATACCTTTAGAAAGTAATACAAAGTATAAATAGTTAACGTCACAACGTGAAAAAAGAGAAAATCCAACCGCAGTTATCAAAAAAGACCGCGATGTGCGACCTCAAAAAATAATAATGAGGAATCGAAAAGATTACATGCTTTTAATTTTGGTAAAAATGTAAGTCAGTATGGTTCCTTTTACGCAATGTCACAAGCTAACGCAAAAACTGATGTTTATCATATAATTGATAACTTCAAAAAAGAGTGCAAATACTTTATTGATCAATACACAGAAATGAAATTTAAAGAAACGGGTGATCGAGCTTTAGCAGTGAAATCAACAAATGAAATGCTATTATCTTTGCATGAACCTCTGATTAAAGAGTTAGTAATTGACCTAAGAAATAAGATGAATATGAAAAGTAAACACTAATTCATACTCTCACTGTAATCCTGCAAGATTCCAGTAAACTGCACCCCAAAAGTTAAACACTAACTCATCAAGGTGCAGTTCATTACTCAAAGATTTTTTATTACAGCGGATTTATTTAGTTCTATAATGCGCTTCTGCTTCAGAAAAACGCTGTTGTATTGTCTGATTTGGGACTCTGCCGAGCAGGCTCACCACTACAATCGCGATCGAGGCGAAAATAAAGCCCGGGATAATCTCATACAACGAGAACCAACGGAATTCCATCCAAACCAAAACAGTAATTGCACCCACCAACATACCTGCCAGTGCACCATTGCGGGTCATGCGTTTCCACAGTACAGAAATCAAAACCACCGGGCCAAACGCCGCACCAAATCCAGCCCAAGCATTACTGACTAAAGCCAGTACCCTATTGTTTGGGTTAGTTGCGATCACGATGGCAATGATTGCCACCAGCAAAACCATCATACGGCCAACCCATACCAATTCTTTCTGGCTGGCTTTGGTACGTATAAATGCTTTATAGAGATCTTCTGTCAGTGCACTGGAACAAACCAGCAACTGGCAACTCAATGAACTCATAACCGCAGCCAGTACCGCAGATAGCAATACTCCGGTGATCCATGGATTAAACAAGAGCACACCTAACTCCATAAAGATACGTTCACGGTTTTGCAATACTGACCCTGCCTGCTCCGGATACATTTCAAAATATGAGATACCAAAGAAGCCAACAGCCACTGTTCCCGCAAGACACAGCAACATCCACGTCATACTGATGCGGCGGGCTTTATGAATAGTCTGGTGAGAATCTGCCGCCATGAAACGAGCCAGAATGTGTGGTTGACCGAAATAGCCTAATCCCCATCCCAACAAAGAAACAATGGCAATAATATTCAGATTCTTAAACATATCTAAATAGGCCGGATTTTTTGCTTCAATAATATTGATGGCGGTGCTAACTCCTCCCACTTTGAGCAGAACCAGCACAGGGACCAAAATCAAAGCAAAAATCATCAAAGTTGCTTGAACCGTATCCGTCCAGCTTACTGCAAGAAAACCGCCGAGGAAGGTATAGGCAATTGTCGCCAATGCGCCCAACCAAATCGCTTTTTCATAGCTGATACCAAACGTGTTTTCAAACAATAGGCCACCAGCCACAACACCCGATGCACAGTAAATAGTAAAGAAAATCAAGATAACCAGTGCAGAGATAATACGCAGGATTCTGCTTTTATCTTCAAAGCGATTAGTGAAATAATCTGGTAACGTCAATGCGTTATTGCTCACTTCAGTATGTACACGTAATCTACCTGCAACCCATCGCCAATTCAGGTATGCGCCCAGCAGCAGGCCTAACGCGATCCAACTTTCTGAAATACCAGAGAAAAAAATAGCCCCCGGCAATCCCATCAATAACCAGCCACTCATATCAGAAGCGCCAGCAGATAATGCTGTTACCACACTGCCCAATCGCCGGCCACCTAATATGTAATCATCAAAATTTTTGGTGGAACGATAAGCCATAAAGCCTATCAGCAACATCCCCGCGATGTAGATAATGAAGGTAATGAGCATTGGTGAATTTACTGTCATGCAGGTTCTTCTCCATAGTGTTTTTATAAATCAAGCATCTGCAAATGTGTTATCTGCGTAAATAATGTTGTCTGTACTTAAGATACGTTTTTTCAAGAACTTTCTTTCCTATTAACTGCAAAAAGTTGTACCCCAAGATAACATTAGTTTCAATAAGTAATATTTACTATTGAAAATTATTCTAAAATCACATTCTATCCTAGTTTAGTTAAAACATTATTAACAACTAATTAACGGTGTTTTTTATAAAAAACGCTTGCTAAATCACATTTATCATTCTAAAGGTTACACCTTTCATTTAATAACTGGTTATACCACGCCTTTATGAGGTTGAATTAAAATTCATATATATCAATTAGATAAAAAATTAGAAACCATAGTGCTCACCAAGGGGATAATAAAAACTAGATTAATTTCACAAATTTAGAACGGCTGCTTTTAACAAAGTTGCACAAAGTTGCAACATGACAGATATTGTTATGCAACTTGGTTAAGTCTTACCTATTAAGGAGTGAGAATGGGTAGTACCACTATGGGCGTGAAGCTCGATGAAGCAACGCGTAATCGTATTAGATCTGCTGCACAACGAATTGAACGCACACCACACTGGCTGGTTAAGCAAGCCATTTTTAATTATCTTGAACGTCTGGAAAACGAGGAAAAGATCCCAGAAATATCAGCGGGTCAGGATAGCAAAGAAGAAAAGATTTCCGAAGAAGAATCACCGATTGAGGCGCCTTATCAGCCATTTTTGGATTTTGCCGAGCATATTTTACCCCAATCGGTGAAACGTTCCGCAATTACCTCTGCCTATCGCCTGCCGGAAACACAGGCAGTTCCTATGTTGTTGCAACGTGCGCAGCTCTCAGAAGAACAAACTAAGGCGACTCACAAGCTTGCTTATTCCATTGCAGAAAAGCTACGTCAGCAAAAACAAGGAATTGGGCGCTCCGGGTTAGTTCAGGGATTATTACAGGAGTTCTCACTTTCTTCTCAGGAAGGTGTGGCGTTGATGTGTCTTGCCGAGGCCCTGCTACGTATTCCCGATAAGGCCACCCGCGATGCTTTAATCCGCGATAAAATCAGTAACGGCAATTGGCACTCCCATCTGGGTCAAAGCCCTTCCATGTTTGTTAACGCTGCAACGTGGGGGTTGCTGTTCACCGGTAAGCTGGTATCTACCCACAATGAAGCTAAGTTATCCAACTCCCTGAACCGCATTATCAGTAAAAGCGGCGAGCCATTGGTACGCAAAGGTGTGGACATGGCAATGCGCCTGATGGGTGAACAGTTTGTTACAGGGGAAACTATCGCTCAAGCCCTTGCCAATGCCCGCAAGTTGGAAGAGAAAGGCTTCCGTTATTCCTATGACATGCTTGGTGAAGCCGCGCTGACCGAAGAAGATGCGCAAGCTTACATGGTTTCCTACCAGCAGGCGATCCACGCCATTGGTAAAGCATCAAATGGTCGCGGTATCTATGAAGGGCCGGGTATTTCCATCAAACTCTCTGCCCTGCACCCCCGATATAGCCGTGCGCAGTATGAGCGTGTTATGGATGAACTCTATCCACGTCTGCTCGCTCTCACTTTACAAGCACGTCAATATGATATTGGTATCAATATCGATGCAGAAGAAGCTGATCGTCTGGAAATTTCTCTCGATTTGCTGGAAAAATTGTGTTTTGAGCCAAAATTGGAAGGCTGGAATGGTATTGGTTTTGTCATTCAGGCATACCAGAAACGCTGCCCGTTCGTGATTGACAGCATTATTGATCTGGCACAGCGCAGCCGCCACAGATTGATGATCCGTCTGGTAAAAGGCGCTTATTGGGATAGCGAAATCAAACGTGCCCAAATCGATGGCTTAGAAGACTATCCGGTGTATACCCGCAAGGTTTATACTGATGTTTCTTACCTTGCCTGTGCCCGTAAGCTGCTTTCTGTTCCGAATTTAATTTATCCACAATTTGCTACCCATAACGCCCATACTTTATCTGCCATTTATCATTTGGCCGGGCAGAACTATTATCCGGGGCAATATGAGTTCCAATGTCTGCATGGTATGGGTGAGCCTCTTTATGAGCAGGTAGTCGGAAAAGTCGCCGATGGCAAGCTCAGTCGCCCGTGTCGCATCTATGCGCCAGTAGGTACGCATGAAACACTGCTGGCTTATCTGGTACGCCGCCTACTGGAAAATGGTGCCAATACCTCATTCGTCAATCGCATTGCAGATACTTCCCTGCCGATTGATGAGCTGGTTGCTGATCCGGTGAAAATCGTACAAGAGTTAGCGCAAACTGAAGGGCAAATCGGCCTGCCGCATCCGAAAATTCCTCTGCCGCATGATTTATACGGTAAAAACCGCGCCAATTCATCAGGGTTAGATCTCTCCAATGAACATCGTTTGGCTTCCCTTTCCAGTGCCTTACTAAGTTCATCAATGGAAACGTGGAGCAGCGAACCTTTGTTGGGTGGTGATTACCAGCACACGGGAGAATTACCTGCGGCTGAGCCTGTGAATAATCCAGCCAGACCTTCAGATATCGTCGGTTATGTTCGTGAAGCCACTGAGCAGGAAGTCAGCCATGCGTTGAATACGTCAACTGATGCCGGAGCAATTTGGTTTGCCACACCGCCATCAGAACGTGCAGCGATTTTGGTACGTGCAGCCGAGTTAATGGAAAATAACCTGCAATTTTTGCTCGGTATTTTAGTCCGTGAAGCAGGTAAAACTTTCAATAATGCGATTTCCGAAGTACGCGAAGCAGTAGATTTTCTCTATTATTACGCTGATCAAGTGCACCAGGATTTCGCCAATGATACTCATCGCCCACTGGGACCTGTGGTTTGTATCAGTCCGTGGAACTTCCCTCTGGCTATTTTCACCGGCCAAATCGCTGCTGCATTAGCAGCCGGTAATAGTGTCCTGGCAAAACCCGCAGAACAAACACCATTGATTGCCACTATTGCAGTGAAAATGCTTCATCAGGCAGGCATTCCTCGTGGTGTGCTGCAATTACTACCGGGTCAAGGGGAAACGGTGGGAGCCTCTCTGGTCGGGGATAAACGTGTACGCGGCGTGATGTTTACCGGTTCTATCGAAGTTGCCAGCTTATTGCAGCGCAATATTGCCGGTCGTCTTGATGCACAAGGCCATCCAACACCGTTGATCGCAGAAACTGGCGGTTTAAATGCCATGATCGTTGATTCTTCTGCCTTGACCGAGCAAGTTGTTACCGACGTGGTTGCTTCCGCCTTTGACAGTGCCGGTCAGCGTTGTTCTGCCCTGCGTATCCTGTGTGTTCAGGAAGACGTCGCAGAAAGAACAATTGCTATGCTGAAAGGCGCAATGGCTGAATGCCGGATGGGTAATACTGAGCGCTTATCAACAGATATCGGCCCGGTGATTGATGCAGAAGCCAAAGCGGGTATCGAGCGCCATATCCAAACTATGCGTACTAAAGGCCGGGCGATTTATCAGGCCGTGCATGAAAATGTAATAGACAGTCAGGAGTGGTCACAAGGCACTTTCGTCAAACCAACACTGATCGAGCTGGAAAGTTTTAGTGAGCTGAAAAAAGAAATTTTCGGCCCGGTTCTGCATGTCGTGCGTTTCAAACGTGATGAATTGGATAAACTGCTGGATCAAATCAACGCTTCCGGTTATGGCTTAACATTGGGAGTTCATACTCGTATTGATGAAACCATCGCACAAGTCACCAGTAAAGCTAAAGTCGGTAATTTATATGTTAACCGCAATATGGTTGGCGCGGTCGTCGGTGTACAACCATTTGGTGGCGAAGGTTTGTCAGGCACAGGACCAAAAGCAGGCGGACCGCTGTATCTGTATCGTTTGTTGTCACAACGGCCTGTCAATGCGGCCAGCCAAACACTGGAGCGTCAGGATGCAGAATACGAACTCGATGCCAAAGTACGTGTCATTCTGCATACCCCACTCTACAAATTAGCTGATTGGGCAACCACGCAGAATAATGATGTATTAGTCCAAGTGATTCAGGAATACAGTTTACTGGCGCAAGGCGGAACAGTACGCGTATTGCCGGGGCCGACCGGAGAACGCAATACTTATACTTTGCTGCCACGCGGCCATGTGTTGTGCCTTGCAGATAACGAGCAAGATGCGCTGGTACAATTAGCTGCGGTACTTTCTGTCGGTTGCCAGGCCATCTGGGAGAAAGACGAATTGCATCAGGGATTGCAACGTCAATTGCCGGATGAAATTCGGCAATATATTCATTGGGTTAACGACTGGCAAAATGAGAAAACAGCAATGGAAGCGGTTATTCATCACGGCGATTGCGATCAATTGCGTCAGGTTTGCGGTGTGATTGCACAGCGTAAAGGGCCAATTATCTCCGTACAAGGGTTTGCCCGTGGTGAAACCAATCTGTTGCTGGAACGCTTACTGCATGAACGTTCATTAAGTGTAAATACCGCAGCGGCAGGCGGTAATGCCAGCTTAATGACGATTGGTTAATAACATGTAATTAAAGCATGTTGGTTAACATAAATGGTTTAAAATGAATTGATTAAAAAGAGCTATTTAAGATTAATTTATTATAAATAAATAACCATTTTAATATATAGCAGTAAAAACATATAACTACAGAAATAATATGGAAATAGAGAGGGAATGCGTGACAATCGCATTCCCCTCTAAAATCGTTCAAACCGGCTAACGTTATTTATCGGTGTAATTAATTAATGATCGTTCTGTTGCCAGCTCAGATACTGCTCGTATTTACGCAGCGCGATATTGTAATTGCTGAAAGCAGACTGAGACAATTTTTCGCTGAGTTGTTCCTGAATTTTTTCTGGCGCAAATTCATTAGCCGAATAATTACTTGAAGTCAGTAATTCATCCAAACGTCTTAAACGAACCACATACTCACGCACAGTACTATGGCTCATCTCCGTTTGTTCAAACAAATACTGTTTAAATGACATAATGTCGAAATAATCAGTCTGGCTATTGCAATAAATTTCACTACAAAAGCGGCACAGTGCCACAAATTTACCCTGTAACTCATTCCAGGTTTTGTCATCCACCAATTCAGTCATCTCAGAAATAGCTTCTTTATTGATGACCTGACCGTTAAAAACAAGTGAAATACGATCAAGTGTTTTATGGCAGTGTAAACAATGAGTCTGACTATGTTTATAGTCTTTGATATAACGGCTAAGAGGCCGTTTCTTTTGTGTTGTAACAGACATAAGAGATAAAGCCCTGTGTATAGTCTTAACAAAAAAACAAATAAGCAAAAAGTTACTTCTCTGGATTCAGGCGCGCCTTCAGCCTTTTTATTGCCTGACTGTGAAGCTGACTTACGCGGGACTCCCCCACATTAAGCACTGCGCCGATCTCTTTAAGATTGAGCTCTTCCTGATAGTACAGCGTAAGAACCATCTTTTCCCGTTCAGGCAATGACTCAATGACATCGATTACCCGCTGACGAAGATCACCTTCCAGTAATTGTTGCAGAGGATTTGTCTCATGCTCTTCCTCTACCATCGGCTCACAACTTTCACCGTGAATTTCGTGCCATTCGTCATAAGAAAACAGTTGGCTGTTATTTGTGTCTAACAGTATTTGCCGATATTCTATCAGATTAATCTTTAATTCTTTAGCAACTTCCTGCTCACTGGCTGGACGGCCTAACTCTTGCTCAAGTTTACGGATGGTCTGCGTGACTTCACGTGCGTTACGCCGCACACTACGCGGAGCCCAATCACGGCTCCTCAACTCATCCAACATTGCACCTCTGATGCGCTGTACTGCATAGGTGGTAAACGCGGTTCCCTGCATGGAATCAAAACGCTCCACCGCATTCAGTAAGCCTATGCCACCAGCCTGAAGCAAGTCATCGAGTTCTACGCTGGCAGGTAATCTTACCTGCAACCTCAGCGCTTCATGGCGAACCAGTGGTACATAGCGCTTCCAGAGGCTATTTTTGTCCATCACGCCTTCGGCGGTATACAAATCGCTCACAACAACAGACACCTTTGGATAAGAGACTGGATACCATTATCCAATCCCCTAACCGGTACAATCGTTTGAACAATGAAGTAAAAGCACTTCTTTTTCACCTATGCGAAATTTTTGATGTCCGCCCAAATGCATAGCAAGTTTCAGGCTGTCCTTGACGATGTTTATAAAAACGATAACCAAAAAATAAGGATCGGCGAACCGATCCTTATTTTATAAGCATTGTTTATGCAGGTTGCCCTGCATAAGTGCTCAACTGGAAAATAAAAATTAACGCAGCAGAGACAGAACAGATTGTGGAACTTGGTTCGCTTGTGCCAGAACAGAAGTACCCGCCTGTTGCAGGATCTGGCCACGGCTCATGTTGGAAACTTCAGTTGCGTAGTCAGCATCTTCGATACGGCTACGAGCAGCACTCAGGTTGTTAACGGTGTTGTTCAGGTTGTTAACAGTGGATTCCAGACGGTTTTGAACTGCACCCAGAGAACTGCGCAGGCTGTCAACCTTAGCGAGAGCTGCATCCAAAGTTGTCAGTGGATCTGCAGATTGTGTTGATTCCTTAGTTTCGCTACCAATCGTTACCTTACCATCTTTCCCCACTGTTGCATTGAAGAGTTTAGTTTCAGTACCCTTTTTAGCTTCTATTACAAATTGACCTTCAACATCAGCCTTACCATTATTGACCTTATATACTTTCGCGTCAGTCAATCCGGCTTTTGTTGCGGCATCTTTAGGATCTACTGTTATTTTTTTTGTTTTATCGTTAGGATTTTCAAACTCTTTATATTCAGTACCTTTTTTCAGAGTAGGACTAACATCAAATTTCTCCAAGCCCAACTCATTTTTGTCGATTTTTTTCAGGTCAATATTGATAACTTCACCATCATTAGCACCAACCTGAATTTTCAGAGTAGTATCTTTGCTTAATACTTTTACACCATTAAACTGAGTTTGTTCAGAAATACGGTTGATTTCATCCAGACGCTGAGTGACTTCTTCCTGGATGGATTTCCGGTCACTTTCAGAGTTAGTGCCGTTTTCAGACTGAACAGCCAATTCACGAATACGTTGCAGGTTGTTATTGATTTCGTTCAGAGAACCTTCGGTAGTCTGGGCGATGGAGATACCGTCGTTTGCATTACGGGAAGCCTGAGACAAGCCTTTAACGTTAGCAGTAAAACGGTTAGCGATCGCTTGACCAGCAGCGTCATCCTTCGCGCTGTTAATACGTAAACCAGAGGACAGGCGCTCAATAGAAGTACCTAAAACGCCTTTAGATCTAGTCAGATTGTTCTGAGCCAGCAGAGATGAGTAGTTGGTATTAATGACTGATGCCATAGTAGAGTTCCTTTTAAAATCAAGCCGATATAATTAGTTTGAGCCTTTTGCTCACGGTGTTCATCACCGCCAACAGTTTTATCGGCTCCTTAAAAAGAACCTTTAATATTTCTTGAAAAAACTTTTTTATTTTTTTCTCACTTTTACCCGATAACCCAAACAGCGCCTGTTCTCATCAATTATTCCGTCCATCAAAAAAATCATTTTGTCAGTAAACTTTTCGCAAATTAATCCGATAACATGTCCAGTGATGCTTTTTATTAAAAGGAGTCAATATGGCTAGCATTTCTTCGGTAGGGATCGTATCTGGAATAGATCAAAATATATTGGGTAAACTTGAAGCAAATGAAAGAAAACGTTTACAACCATTAGAACAGCAACAAAGTAGCTATAAAGCTAAACTGACCGGCTTTGGTACGTTAAAAGGTAGTTTGGAAAAATTAAAGAGTGCATCCGAAGAACTGAAAAAATTCGATAAGCTCAATACCACTAAAACCAACGAAGATCATAAAACATTTACGCCGAGTACAGATTCTAAAGCCAGTCCGGGTAACTATGTTATTGAAGTCGAACAGCTTGCCAAGGCTCAATCCCTGAAATCACCGGAAGTTGCGGATGTAAAAAAACCGTTAGGAGAACAAGGTAAAGGCACCCGAACTATTATTATTACGCAACCAGGTGAAGAAAAAGTCGGTGAAAAAAAAATAGAACCGATGCGCATTTCCCTGAAAGATAATGAAACTTCTTTGGTTGAAATCCGCGATGCTATTAATAAACAAGAAGGCAACGTTAATGCCAGCATTATCAAAGCAGAAGATAATAAAAACTATTTGATCCTGACTTCGAAAAAAGCGGGCACAAAATCAGTCATGACCATTGAGGTTCAGGGTGATAATAAGCTGAGTGATTTGCTGAACTACAAGCCTGACGACAAAGGTGGTTCTGGTGCAATGGAACAAGTGGTGGCAGCGGTCAATGCAAAATTAACAGTCAATGGCATTCAGATTGAACGCCAGACTAATGAAATAAAAGATGCACCAGAAGGCATCACCCTGAATCTGAAAAAGGTTTCAGAAAAAGAAAAAGATGGAAAAACACCAATACCAGAAACGCTGGTGGTTTCCCGCAATATAGAGCCAATGGAAGAGGCAATTAAAAAGTGGGTTGATGCCTATAATGAGCTACAAAACACGTTCAATTCATTGACCAAATTCAAGCCCGTAGGAAAAGGTGAAACGGCTTCAAAAGATAATGGCCCCTTGCTCGGTGACAGCACTTTAAAAGGTATTCAAAGCCAACTAAGACAACAATTGTTTGCGGCACAAAATGTTGCTGATATTGCTACTCTAAATAAACTGGGCATCAAACAAAAATTGGATGGTACACTGGAAATCAGCAACGAAAAACTGGAAAAAAACCTGAAAGAGAAACCGGCCAATGTTAAGGCTTTCTTTATGGGCGATGGGGAAAAAACCGGTTTTGCCACCCAGACTTATAATTTATTGAAAAAAACGTTGGACAGTCATGAAGGGACTATTGCAACAGCAACCGAAGGTATCAATAAGAGTCTGAAAACACTAGAAAGACAAGTAGAACAGACTAATAGAAACATTGAAGCCACAATGGAGCGCTACAAAAAACAATTTACAGCATTAGATAAACTTTCCTCTTCAATGAATCAGACAAGTTTATCCCTGGCTCAACTTTTAAGATAATAAAAGGACACTAATGTATCAACGTTCGGCAAGCCAGTTATACGCTCAGGTAGATCTTGAGAGCGAAATTATGAATGCCTCTCCCTATCAGTTGATTCAGATATTGTTCAACGGGGCGCTCAGCGCCCTGCGTCGTGCAATCATTCTGATGCAACAAGGTAATATTCCAGAAAAAGGCTTAGCTATTTCAAAGGCAATCAATATCATTGATAATGGTCTCAAAGAAGGATTAGATTTCGAGAAAGGCGGCGAAATTGCTCAGAATCTTTTTGCTTTATATGATTATATGAGCCGTCGCTTACTCCATGCCAATTTACGCAATGATGAGAAGGCTATTACCGAAGTGATTGATTTACTTACCGAGATTTCAGACTCTTGGCGGCAAATAGGTCCTCATTACAACGCCAGTCAGGATATTGTTTAATGAAAAATGATACGGATCTTTTGTCAGCTTATCAGCGGATCCTTAGTTTAAGTGAGCAAATGTTTGATTTAGCTAAAAATGAAAAGTGGGATGAGCTTATTGATATGGAAATCACTTATCTGAAGGCAGTAGAAGTGGTTACTTTAATATCAGAAAACTCACATGCACCCATTTCATTACAGCAGCAATTAACCAAAATTTTGCAAACTGTCTTGGATAATGAAAAAGAAACTAAGAGATTGTTGCAAAAACGGTTAAACCAACTCAGCGACCTGATTAAACAGGAAAGCTGTAAACAGCTCTTACACGATACTTATGGACAGTTTCCTGTCAACAAATATGAAATGGAGTTGACAACGACGGAATCAAAATAAATATAACAACAGCACCAGTGATTTTTTTCAGAATAACACTGGCTAGTGATGTCATTCATTTGTTTTCATTTTAGGTGGTGCCAATTCGTCACCATCGTTTTTTTGGTTAATCTAATTCGGTACTTTATTTTATTTATAAATTGCAAACAATCAAGATAACTTACATCTTATTTTTAACAAAAAATTAACCAAGAAAGTGATAATGGCGAATTTTCCAGAAAATTAACAGGAGGTATCACCACTAAGTATTATTCTTAATTAAATAATTGGCTATGTTAACAAATAATATAAATAAAATTCTTATTATTGCGATATTATCAATACCTAAAATGGGATTTTCTTCAGTAGATGAAAATCTGAATTATTGTGCTACAACGGAATCATGGGT
>NZ_LFCV01000102.1 GCF_001037465.1 Xenorhabdus khoisanae | reverse complement strand
CTTGCGCTGACCGTTCTGCCGCAAGCTGCGAGATGTTCGCCTTTGTCGCCGAGTCTGCTGCCTCTTGCTCTGACTGTGCTGCCGCAAGCTGCGAGGTGTTCGCCTTTGTCGCCGAGTCTGCTGCCTCTTGCGCTGACTGTTCTGCCGCAAGCTGCGAGGTGTTCGCCTTTGTCGCCGAGTCTGCTGCCTCTTGCGCTGACCGCTCTGCCGCAAGCTGCGAGGTGTTCGCTTTTGTTACCGAGTCTGCTGCCTCTTGCGCTGACTGCGCTGCTGCCTGTTCCGATGCCTTCGCATCTGCCACTGAACTTGTTACCGAGTTCATTGCTAATGTTGAATTATCAATTTTTGCTTCCAACCCCTTCAACTGACCATAAGTCGCTGCATCGTGATCTTCTGTACCATCAGCAATATTCGTTAACTGTTTATTATTTATAATGTTATAGCTATCTCCAAATGAAACTGAATCTTTCCTATCAGTTTTAGCATTTGCCCCGATTGCAATTGCATTAGTATGGCTAGAAATTGCTGACGCACCTAAGGCCATACCATATGCTTTATGAACAACTGCACTTTCCCCTATAGCAAAAGCACTATTCGCCCTAGATTCAATTATTGATCTCCAACCTATAGCTATAGAAAAGCCGCTATTATCCTTAATGCTCCCTCCTGCCAAAGCGACAGAAAACTCTGAGTTAGAACCAATATTTGCCTCCCCCATAGCCAAAGAAGCATAACTTTCCTCCCCAATATTTGAACGCCCCATAGCCAAAGAATCATGACTTAACTTCCCAATATTACTAAGGCCCGCTGCGAAAGAATAACGACTAAGGGTCTCAATAGTACTACTGTTCGCTGCAAAAGAGTGACCAGAATCCTTCAGAATATACGCCCTCCCCATGGCAACCGATCGATCAGACCCAGAAATCTGAGCTCCCCCCATAGCGATGGAGTGATCAGATCCAATATCAATAACTGAATTTTCTATAGCAATGCTCTTTTCGCTATTATCAATCGTTGAGGACTCATCCTTATAAGAAGCGTAAGAAGACTGTATAGATACAGCACTAATTAAAGCCAATAAAATCTTTCTCATTATTTCACCATAATAAAAACAAATAAATTTTTTATCAAAACAATTAATTACTCAGTGAATAAAAAACACAATTAAATTCAAGTGATGTTAATTATTGCTTTGCAAAAAAATATCTTTTATATTTATAAAAAAATAAACACAGCGACTATTTTGTGGATTAGCCATCAGTCCCTATATAGAAACTGATATTTAAGCAAGAAGTTAGGATAGTTAATTTTATAAATTGCTTGAAAGAAGGTGAGAAAGTAAATATTAAATGCAAATGAAATGCAATATTTTTCATCCATAGGAAATTAATATATCAGACTAATCCTATCATTATACATTATCTGCCATCACT
>NZ_LFCV01000101.1 GCF_001037465.1 Xenorhabdus khoisanae | reverse complement strand
TCGTCATACTGTCGTTTTAAACTACGGTATTCTTCGGCCTTGCCCTGATACTCACTGTAATAGAACCAAAGCAGGCCAGCGACGACAGCAAAAGCACCGAGGGTGAAGTATTGGCTGTTGAATTTCATAGCATCTCAAATGCCCGTGTGAAGATGTCATCGGAATAAGGCTGCTTGCCGTTCTCGTGCCGGATAATGGATTTAGCCAGCGCAATCAGCGTGGGTTTATTGATGTCCAGAATCTGATTCGAATCGACATTCAGTGCCTTAGCAACACCCTTGATATAGGCTGAGGTGTTGTTTTCTATATCGGGCGCCCAGCGGTCTATCATCTTGGCCACACTCTGATAACCGTTCTTGTGGTAATTGGTCAGCAGCTTCATGAGTGCCCGGATACCGTGCTCCGCCGTCTCGAAACGACAGAAGCGTTTTTCAATCTTCGGGTCGTGTGGCAATTGACCCTGCCACTTATTAGCGGGGTTGTGATCAATATTGCCCGGGTTGTTATTACGAATGCCTCTGCTCATCAGATTATTCCCCGTTGTTGTTCATACCCTGTCAATCGCCTAAGAAATCGGTAGCGTCGGTCAAAACTGAAATGGTTATTTATCTGTTTGTATTGCCTGTATTGACGGACTAATTTCAAAAAATGCATATCATCACGCCACCAGTTCCGCAGTTTGCGTAGCGTCCACCAGCGCCGAACCTGATATAACATTACAATCAGGGGAAATATCCTCACACCGCATATTTCCTTAATCATCTGTGATCACCTGTCAGTCTGTTCCAGAAATACGTGAGGGCAATACTTCCCATCGCGCCGCACATCCCCGCACTGGCGAATGTCATGTATAAGCTCAGTCCCGCTTCTAAACTGATAAAGCCCCCTATCAGTCCGGTGAAGCCCGAAACGACTACCTGAGCCACTGCCCCGAACCAACTCCAGCGGGCATTGCTGGTTTTTATATCGATGATGTAGCGGACTATCCCGCCCCATGCTGAAAGCAGCAGCAGTATCAGCCATTGATACAGTTCAAAGCCGCTTGGGTCTTTATTTGGCATACGCATATTCCACCCCATTTGAACAATGGGCGTCCGTGGGGGTGAACGATGGTTACCCCTGTGAGTCGGTTAAAAGTAATGGGTTAATAGTTAAGGTAAGCTGGATTTCAGCATAAATAGCGATTCAATTGATGTCGTTTTTGTTCCAGAGATACCGCTAGTAACTTCACGTGACCAAATGCAATTAAAATCATCTGGCGCGGTGTATTCGCTAACAAAGACAGTACAGCGATTCGATAACTCACGAACCCAATTCCAGAACTCAGCCGTATTAAAGGCATCGCGGTATTGCCGAGTATTCACATAAGGCGGGTCGCAATAAACTACAGCCCCATCGGGTATATCCAATACACGGTAATCGCAACACTGCAATATGACGCCATCTAACTCAGACAACTGCCGCTGAATATTGTTGATGGCCTCCGATTGATAATCACGAACGCGCCCGGATTTGACCTGCCCAGTTCCCACGTAGCTATTGAACCATTTACCCGCGTAACTACAGACAAAACCCACCCATCCTGTTAGATGCGGGATTTCATTCTGGTTATTCTTTATCGCGTAGTACTGTTCTCGTGAGATTTGCCCCGGTGGCTGCCAGCCAGAGAGTAATGCGTCCCACATTTGTATCAGGTATTCGTGGCTATCGGCAGCGATAACAGGGCCAGCATGTTTGGTATTGATGTGACTCACCATATTCATGCCGCCCGCAAAGGGTTCAACATAAACAGTCTCTGTCGTTAAATGATCCAGAATGAAGGGCGCAATATATTTAGCTATCCGCGCTTTACTGCCCATGTATTTCACCGTTCCTGCCCCTCTGTTGGTACAAACATTTATTCGCCAGAAAACAAAAAAGGCCGCCGTAGCGACCTGATTATGAATAGGGTGCCCTCAGAATTGAGGGCGGTAGATACGCAGTGCGTACTGATAGCAGGTATAACCCTGCATAATTTCAGATGTTAAATTGTGATCCTGCCAATATGAGCGTTTGCGGTCGGCTGGAATAGGTAAATCCGCAACGCACCCAACACTTACACGGTAGTTGGCGACCAAAAACAAAAAAGCCACGCCATGCGCAGCCTTGGAATAACTACTTGAATTAGTTCCGTTACCGGATTTACGGCATCGGGATTTTGAACTACCAAAAATCTTTTGGTGGTTGAGTTGTGAACGCTGAGTTGACTACGGGTAGATACGAAAAAGCCCCGCCGAAGCGAGGTCTGAAAATTCGTAGTGAGTATAGTTACAAGTTCCCACTATTTGAAGATGTTAGACCAAGGCCGGACAAAATGCAACGGTTTATTTTGTCACCGCATTGAATGCAACTTCTGCTCGCTTTTCTTCCGTATAGCACTTCTCCACCAGCTTCTGATAAAAGGGCTTCCAGTTCCGCCGCCATGTTCTTTCGTTCAGTTCCGGTAAGTAAGCCTTGATTGCTGTGTAAGCCACCGACGACGGCACTTTGCTGTAACCTCGCCCCGAACATCGCGGGCAGATTTTATGAACGGGTATACCCTGTAATGCTGTCTCTTTCTCATCGAGTACTAAGCCTCGCCCTTTGCAACGACAACGATTTGACAGAACGCCTTTCCCGTTGCATTTTTGGCACAGTGCTTCGACCGCTTCATATTGAGGATCTGACTCACAATAACCGTAGTTACCTAAAACTTTCGCCCGATAGAATTTTGCACCCGATAACTGCTGATTTTTGATTAACCCCTTACCCCCACATTCCGAGCACTGACAGGTTGACGCGGCTGAACGGGCGTAATTCTCAAACGCCATCTTGGACAAGATCACCAGACATTGCCCCAGTTTATTCCCGGCGGCCTTCGAGATCAGTTTCGGTACAGTTCGCCTTGCGTATCGGGTCAGTTCTTCCACGGTGTTGAATTTGTCTTCTTCACTGACGTTGTTCTTGGCAAAAAAGGCCGTCATGCCAAACTTCGCCTGTGATTCAGCCATCCCTAAAGCCGCAGCGGTATCCATGCCTTTCATTCTGTCCGGGGCGGTACTGGTTGACACATCACTAAAAGTCGGTGACTTCGGATGAAAGTGTTTTAATGCTGACTCCAGCTTCATAGTTATGCCATCTCCCGTGCTTTTTTCATAAATACTAATTCTCTGGCTTCATCCCCGTTCTGGAGCATATCGTTGAAGTCGCCGTGGTCAGGCCAGCGAACGCTGACCTTTTCTAATTCGTTATTCGCCAATAAGTTTCCATGAGCACATGACATTGCGGCGGCATGACCTGCGGCGTTCCAGTCCATATCCGTGAAGATGATGAGATGCTTAACCCCGCCGGGCACACGGAAGCGTTCCATAAAGCCCGTGTTCACCACTGACCATGTGTTGACGCCGTAAATCTGTTTACAGGACAGTGCGGTTTCAATGCCTTCTGCAATGCCCAGCGTTGAATCGACCGGGAACAGGCGTATCGCCGGTGATTGAGCATGATCGCGATAACTCTCTTCCTGCGTGGAATCCAGTTTTTTCTGCGGGGTAATATTCGCCTTCCTGTCCCCATCAAGGTAAGTGCGGTGCAGATAACACAGCGTGCCCTTGGCATCCGTCACCAGCGCCCATATCGCTTGCAGCTTCCCGTTGCGGACCGGCTGATCGGGGCAATACTTCACGTTGTCAGCGGGTAAAGTATGAATGCCCCGGTTACGTAAGTAGTCTTCGCCCGATGTCCCTTTCAGGCCGGGTAAATTGGCATAGCAGGCAGTGACTTTGTTTCTGAACGTGGTGATATTAGTTTCTTTTTTAACCACACTGCGTTTATCTGACTGGATACCCAATAGCTGATCAATCTCATCGGCCAGAGTCTTGTAGTCCTTGCCTTGAGTCAGTCGGAGCAACGCCCAGCCATCCCCAGCATGACCGGTGCAAATAAACGTCCCCCTGCCATCACGATCATCAATGCGAAACTTCCCTTTCCGCCCGCATATCGGGCACTTCCCTTTAAAGTGCTTTTTCCCTGTCACGGGGGGCAATTTGTAGTAAGCGAAGATTTCAGGCCAGTGACCGATAACGGCATCAGCGGTTTTTATTCTGTTCACTGTGTGTCTCCCTGATATGATGGGGCACCTAATTTTTCACGTATTTCACGTACCTTATGGCGGGCCACTTCAAGGTTTAGCCCCTGCTGTTCGTGGCTGGACGGCTGTTTGGCTTTCTTGCGGCTTTTCGCCCACGCAATCTGTTTGTGTTTGATGAAGTTATTCACTTCGGGCGTCAGTTCCTGCGGGGTATCATGGAATCCACGCGGCCAGATGCCGAACTTGTCTTTAAACGTGTTGGATACCCAACCGTCACTGACCGCCTTACCCTGTGAAGCCCGCTGGTTCTGGTAATATTTCAACTGTGAATAGAAACTCTGCTTTTCAGCCTGTGTATAGATACGCTCTTTCTTGCTGAGCTTCTGAATGGTGCGGCTGGTATCCACCTCAACATCCTCGCCTGACAGTGGCTTAAACCCACACTTCGGACAGACATAAACGCCAGCGGGCTTCATGTAATGACAGGATGAGCACTCTTTCGGCAGCTTCTCGCGTTTTTCCTGCTCCCGGTGACTGGAGCTGGACTTCATACCGTCGTTTTTGCGGGGCAGCTCGTCATATTCGATATCGTCGGGATAGCCGAGGCGATGGACAGTACCGGAGTGATCCAGAATGACGCATCGGGCCTTACCTTTGGCGGTACGCAAGCCTCTGCCGATTGACTGGAGCCAGCGGATTTCTGACTTAGTAGGACGGGCGTAAATGATGCACCGCACGTCACTGTCAAAACCCGCCACGAGTACGCCCACATTGACGATGATTTTCGTTGCGCCCTGCTCAAAGCGATGAATAATCAGGTCACGCTCATCATGCGGGGTATTGGCGGTCATTACCTTCGCATTCACACCAGCACGGTTAAACTCCATCGTGACGAAATTGGCGTGACTGACATTCACGCAGAAGCAGATAGTGGGCAGGTTTTCACCCAATTTCAGCCAACTGCTGACCACATCGCCGACCAAATCAGCCCCGCACATGATCTCGGCGATTTCGTCTTCTTTGTAGTCGCTGCCGTACTCAGCGCTTTGAGATGATTTCACCCCGGTTAAATCGGGTTTAGTGGGGGCATAAAACTCATAAGCACTCAGATCACCGCGCTGGATTAACTCTTTTATCGTGGTTGGCTTTATCAGCCTCTGGTAGTAGTGACCCAAGAACGGCGAGAAAGGGGTTCCCGATAGTCCGACGACCTTACAATCCGTTTCGGTGGTCAGCCGGGTGATTTCTTCCAGTATCTTTTTACGTTTCAGGTGCGCTTCATCAATCACCAGCAGATTAATGTCTTCGGGGAAGTCACGACGGATCAGCGTGTCAGCCGACGCAATCTGAATCAGTTTTTTCGGGTTTTGATTGGGGTGATCACGCCAGATAAAAGCGATTTCATCCTCCGGTAATCCATACTCGATAAAGCGCTGCGCAGTCTGATTTATCAATACGGTAAACGGTGCCACAAAGAGCACTCTCTTTCCCTTTGACACAAAACCGTACGTGATAAAGGCGGACAGGGCTGTCTTGCCTGCACCTGTCGGGGCGTACACCATGAAGGAATTAAAGTTTTTCCAGTCCTGACGCAACATGTTCAAAGCGCGTTCCTGAGCAAACTTAGGGGTAATTTCTAGCATGATGTTACTCCCTGTTTATTTTTCTGTGCTGCCGTGTGATAATTCGCGCAGGTAACCGCATCTGTATTACCTATTGCAAGAGCCTGAGCAGTTGCACCCTGCAAAGTTTGGCTGTTCAGTTTCTTGCACCCTCTTACACTTCCATTCTCACTTAACATTGATACCCTCACTTGAATAATTTCCACTGCCAGAGAAAAGCCTTTTTATTTTTCCCATTTGGACGTCTAAGCGTCTGTGCGATTTTGATATCCCTATAGTGATCTATATATAAGATCTGAGTTCTTCCTTTGGCTGTGCCTTCCCTAACACCCCCTTTCAAAGATCACCCCCCCCTTCCCCCCCCCTAGAAAGTTTTCCCCTCTTCCCCGATGTACTACCTAACTGATACATGAATGTACTTATCAACGAGTACGCACTTAGAATTAAACTGGACATGTTGTTACTCCCATCGGCTCCGCTGTATACCCCTGTGCCGCTCTCTCATACTTCACGACGAACTCCCTGAGCCGGATATTGGCCGCCCGTCTGGCTGCATTGTCTTTCCGGTATGACACTGGCTCGTTATCCCATGCTGACTGATACACTTCTGAATACTGAGCGGTGATCTTCGCTCGGGTACTTGCCCGCAGTTTTGCCAGCACTTCCTGAATCCATGTGCCATCGTCAGGGTAGAAATGCGATGGCATGGTGACTTTGGTGTAATCAGGAAAAGCCGACATCACGAAAACCCCACCACAGACCACACACCCCAGACAGGGATCACCCAGAACGCCAGTACATAAACCACCATTGATTGGAAGTTATTCATGGCTCACCTCGGGCGGTGGAAGGCTTTGAGCGCTATTTGCAAAAAGTTGATCTAAGCTACACTTAATGCCTTTAGCCATTAATGCACCCACCAGTCTTTTAGACGTCGCTATGTCAGGGGTTCTAATACCTGTTTCATAGTGACTAATAGCTGAAGGAGTTAAGCCAGCTAATGAAGCTAAGTCTTTCTGTTTCAGGTTTGCCATCTTTCTGTATTTTTTTATCGAATTCATGTTGATTCCTCCAAGTAAAGGAGATCATATATAACATCATGTGTATAATCAATACAAAATGTACATTGAAATATTCACAATTCAGAAAGAGAATCAACATATGAAAGAGACATGGTATGAGCTGGCTAAGTCCAGAATGAGAGAACTGGGAATATCCCAAGAAAAATTAGCCGAATCCCTAGAGGTTACTCAAGGGGCTGTTGGGCATTGGTTAAATGGAAGAAGGGTTCCTTCAATCAGCACAATCATGGAGCTAATGAAAACTATCGGACTTGATAATATTAGCTTTGACTATGAAGGGTTAGTAACCCACGCAGAAAAAAGTAGCCCCATACTGAACACCCATCATGAAGATAACTCTCTTAGAAATCGCTTAAAGACCATACTTACCAATGAGGATATAAAGCAAAAGGAACTGGCTGAACGATTAACTGTTAGTGCTCAAACGGTTAATAACTGGTTAAACAGAAATGCCATTAGCCGAGAAGCAGCCCAGAAAATCAGTGACATATACGGCTATTCTTTAGATTGGCTCCTAAATGGTGTTGGTGAAACAAAACGAAACGATATTTCCAAACCTTGGACTCAGTCAGAAACTCCCCCTGAAAATGAATGGGGAACTGTATCTGCTTGGGATAGTGCTCCATTAGATGATAATGAAGTGGAAGTTCCGTTCTTGCCAGATATTGAATTTGTATATAGTGATGGCAGTCTGGCTAACATTGATCGCAACGGATTTAAATTAAAATTTGCGAAGTCAGCGTTAAGAAGAATGGGGGTCTCAGTTGATGGTTCAACAATCCTCTGCTTCCCTGCAAAGGGAGATAGCATGGGGCCAGTTATACCAGATGGAGCAACTGTAGCTATAGATACGGCAAACAAAAACATTATTGATGGAAAAGTCTATGCGATTGAACAGGATGGGCTAAAAAGAATCAAATGTCTGTACCGTAAGCCCGGAGGCAAGTTGCTTATCCGTAGTTACAACCGCGATGAATATGAGGATGAAATGACCGATCAGGATAGTGTGAATGTCATTGGGAAACTATTTTGGTACGCTGTAGTACTCGACTAACCCAAACTCCCTTTTTTGTTCCCCCCGCCTCAACCCAACCCTCATTATGAGGGTTTTTTTATGCCTATCTATTGATTTTGTGACGTAAAACACACTTACAGAATTACCTTAAAAATATTTTTTCTTAAAAATCAATATATTAAATATTTTCTTGTATTTTTAATACAAATAAATGTTGATTTGATAAAATACAACTCGTATTATTTATACACACAAAGAATATATAACATCACCACTTTAAAGGGCGTCTTATGTCTACCAAAATTAGTCAAATTGAAAAAAAAGTAACTCAGTCCAGCACAATATTGGCAATGCTATCTAAATATAATCCAACAATGGAACCTACGGATATTGCTGTTTTAATAGATCTGGCCAGTGAACTCAGTGCCGATATATCTAGTTGGTTTATTGAAGAAGAACTTAAAAACCATTCTAGAGCAAAATAAAAATCGAGTTAATTATTTCCCACATATGTAATCCTTGGCTGGATGGGTCAAATAGTTAATCGTAACTGAAATAAACAATATTAATTCTGAGGGTATGAAAATGAAAAAGTATGAACCAGAAATTATTGCAAATAGTAACAATGGGAAAATAATTGAATTACGGATCAATGGTGCTCCTTTGTGTTGCTTGAATACAAAATCTGCAATATCGGCTGATTATTTATTTTTCCTTAAAGCGGTGCTGGAGGCACTATCAGTTGATAGCACCTCATTGGAACATGAAGCTAATTTGGCTGGGAAAACCATAACTCATAAACATAAAGCATTTGCAGCAATCAAAGATCCCACAAATCTTTAATGAATGAATCAACACGAATTGTGGCACTGCCTTTAGAGGCTTTTAAATAAAAATGAATCACGTTATCGGGTAGGTGAGTATTCCATTTATTGAATGAATGTTGTGGGAAATACTCCTTAAAAATGCTTACTACTGCATTTTCTCCGGTATTGAGGTCTGGAATCATACGGCATTGCAATAAGCATTTAGCAATAAGTGTAGATTTAAGCATACTTGATTACCTTATTTGTTATGAGAACGGTTAAGCGTATCACTAACCAAAAGGTAAAATAAAAAGGTAAATCAGCATAATATGATCAAGGAGACAAAAATGTTAACCCTAACTCGCCGCCCACAAGAAAAAATTATGATAGGTGACGATATCGTAATAACAGTATTAAGAACTCAAAGTAGTAAAGTAAAAATCAGAATTGAAGCACCGAAAGATATTCCTGTGCATCGTGAGGAAATTTATCAACGAATCCAACAAGGAATTAAACATGAATAATAAACTACAAACAGCCATCGATATTGCAGAAGAAATTGAAGTGCAATTAGTCCCATTGATGTGTGAGATTGATGGAGGGACTCCAGTCGATGCATATTTAATGTGCCGTGGTATTCATCGTCAATCTAAGGTGCTGGCTGAAAAATTAAGGGGAGTTGCTGAGGAATATAACCGTGAAGAGCAAAACAGGGATTAATAACATGAACATATTAATTGGTGGAAAATCTTATTTGCAGAGCATATTGGAAATTAATGAAGAAATGCAGGCTATATTAGTACCATTATTAACCGCAGTTGAAAATGAAGCCGATGCTGATACTCACGCAACATTACGTGCCGTACGTAGATTATCAACTGATCAGTATCAGGATATTAATGAATTAGACAGTATTCTTGATTCAGTTATCGAAACAAAAAAAACAGGTTCTGATTTAAAAATAGAATTAGAACCAGCCAGAAATGCAATTGAAAGATCAAGAGTATTAATAAGTAATCTTATTGATGCCGGAGAAGATAACGATACCACTACTGCACTGGTCATAATATCAGAATATATTATTGCAGCAGGACAAGAAATAGCACGAGTTCGAGGAGTGGAATAACCATGAAAACATTTAAACCTATTGAAATAGCCACCAACGAAGATATCCGGATTGAACTACGCGAAGTCTATATCATTCGTGGTGCTAACAAGGCTTATCTGAGTGAGAGCGGCGCACTGAATAAACTAGCCTACGTTCGGGCGCAAAAGCAGTTTAATGATGAAAACAAGGAAAGTAACTTCCCCGCTAAAAAAGTTAAACAGGAAGATGGAACCACTGCACTGGAACTTGGCAAGATGCGCCCCGAATTCATAAAGCGCCATGCTCAGGTACTGGAAGAACTGAAAGCGGATCTCAGGCGAGAGAGAGAAAAAATAGCCTTACGTAAAAAGTATTCAAAAGCAATGCATGAAATGGATTTATTGGATGCAGAGATAGCTATATTAGAAATACAAATAGCAGAATTAGAATAATAAAAACAATAAAACAAATTTAATTACAGCGCCATCGCTGGGGGATCGCTTTATCCAAAAACGGAGAATAGAAAATGACACAATCAGCTTTGCTTAAAAGAAAGAGAAAGGCATTTATTAACGTTAAATTGAATGCATTACAAAAAAAACATGGTTGTCATTCTGTCATTGTAAAGACAGGGGGATTTAATTACCAACTGGATTTAGACGAAGAAATATTAAACATCGCTTTAATCCGCTTCTTTGAATTAGATGTATTTGCACTTAAGAGCAAACAGGAAGCAGAGGAACTTATTGTAAGGACATATAACAGTTTTTATACCAAGTTCGGAAACTTAACCGAAGAGGGTAATGAGTTTATGAATGAGATATTGAAACTTATTGCTAAGAAAACGGAGCCAATAACATGACAAATAAAACCTATTTAGATTTTGCTAATACAGCCATCCAGAAAGAGAAAGAAGAAAAATACGACCTTGCCGCCGAATATTGGGGAAAAGCTAAAAACTTAGCAACCACGCTTAATACTCAACTATGGGCTGAATATCGCCAATTACATAATGAAAAAAGACACTCATTACATAACAGTTACAGCAAGGTGTTAAGAACCCCAAAAGAAGCCGCCGCAATAGAAGATACCAGGCGAATTGCAGAAGCACTGAAAGAACATATAAATAAACAGGTGATAGCTAATGGCTAAACGAAAAAGAAGTAAAACACAACAAGGTTATATGGGAATGACCTTATCTCAAGGTATGCGATTAGAAATAGACAAAAAGCAGGATTATTTAAATTCAAAAAAATACCTCTCTAATTTTCCGATAGAAGGTGAAGAGATGAGAGTGCCGCTTAATAGAGCTATGCGTCGTTTAGCAAAAAGAATGAAAATTGAAATGAAGGAAGTTAAATAATGACCAAGAAAGACGAATTAGTTCCAGTATCCGCCAGAGAATTACAGATCGTTGAATATCGCGGTCAGCGTGTTGTGGACACTGAGCGATTAGCCGCAGGTTATGGAACTGACGCCAAGAGCATCCAGATGAATTTCAGTCGTAATCAGGATCGCTTTATTGAAGGCAAACACTATTTCAAACTGGAAGGCGAGGAATTAAAGCAGTTTAAGAACTGCCCCACTAATTGTGGGTCAGTTAACAAACATACGAGAAATCTCACCCTCTGGACAGAACGCGGTGCAGCCAACCATTCCAAGATGCTGGAGACTGATCAAGCATGGAATTACTTCGACGACCTGACCGAATTCTATTTCACTCGTCGCGACAATATCACAACGGAAGCTGAGTTACTCAGCAATCCCGCGAAGTTACGTTCAATGCTGTCCGTGTATGCCGAGAACGTTGAGCGCCTTGAGGGGGAAAACAAAACCCTGAATGCCACCGTAGATAGCTTGGAGAAATACTTCACCAAAGGAATGACCATTCCCGCTTTCTGTAAGGGTCTGAACGGGGTGAATACCGCCAAAATCATGTGGTGGGCAATGGAGCGCAACTGGCTTTACAACGAGCAGAAAGATCCTGAGAAAAAGCCGCGCTGGCGTGTCGCTTCGTATGCCCGTGATCGCTATCTCACCGAAGATGAAAACGAGATAACCCCTCGCGGAAAGGACGCCTTTATCACCCGCACCGCCGTGTTACTGGAAAAAGGTTGTCACCGCCTGTACGCCCTGTACATGAAAGGCGAACTTCCCATGAAGAAATCATGGAACGGTGAATACCACCACGACAAAGCCATTTATACACTGGAGGGTAAATAATGAGCAAGCATCACACTGAAACAGCATTTGATTACGGCAAGTATGGCGTGATTGTTATCACTGAGGCCGCGAACAGCGAAATCATCAGTTATGCGGAAGCGTTAAAGACGTTGGACGCGGGTCAGTATGACCGTGACTTATTGTTAGGTTTTGATTTGGTACTGGCTATCTCTCATGGCTGGAAAGCGGGCTTTTATGAACCAACCAGTGAACAGAGTTTGGTGTTATGGCGATGGGTTGTATCAGCCTCATTTGTGCAAGAGCAAATAGACAGAAATGGCACTCGTGAGGTTGATAACGGTCAGGGAGGCACTGATACCGCAGCCATCTACGTTAATGGAACATCGGCAATCACAGTATACCCATTAGCAGAGCGCATGATGTTAGCAACCCATGTTGAGGGGATCGCCTTTGAGCAGTTCGGTAGCGAAGAAGGCGCGGATATGGCGGTCAGAATGTACATGGATTTTATCAATATGCCGCCAGAGATCGGCAACCGGTTATCTGAGAAAGGACGCGAGGGGCTTTCCATCCTGCACGATGAATTAATCAAAGCGGTAGAGGCTGGTGAGCTTGACACTATGCCGGCTATTCATTGACAGGAGGCCCAGATGATAACGAAAAATTTTCGCCTCAACGCACTGGCGAACACCTACGCAGCCGCTATCTATCACGATGTAACGACCCGTAACGGCGGTGATCACTTCACGATGCAGGTCGGCAAAACAGAAATCAATGTCGCTATTGTCGATGGGGTAAAAGGTATTCGCGAGCTGGTGGACAGTTACGCACTGGAAGCCCTACAGCAGAATTACCCGGCATGGGAAGTAATAGCCATTAATCTAATGGAAAAATGCGTAGTCAATGGCTACCTGACGGGCTACGGGCGTGAGATATGGCAAAGCATGATCAACGACATGGGTGACGCGCTGGCAGCCAAGGGGATGTTTCAATGAAAATCGACTATCAGGACAAAGGCAGCACGGCGCAAATCATCATTGCCAGTTTCATTACCGAACGCCGCAAGCACCATCGTTGTGTTGATGCCGCCCTGTTAGCTACGCCTGTTCGTGCTTCTTCCGTCGGTGTGCTTTTCAGAAAGACCACAATCACAGGTAAAGCGAACCACATGATGCGTGCCTACAAAATCATTTGCAGGGAGGCAGGCCGTGACTAAGGAACACCGCCAGAGGGTGGACATCAACGACGAACTGGTCAGAACGGTAGTCCGCATCGACGACGGCAGGGATCACACACAGCGGCATATCCACCGCATGAGACATAATCAACACATTAACGAGGGCGTTTGCCCTCCTCCGCCACCAGCACCAAAAGTGGCAAGCGTGAAGATAACCCCATTGAAGAACGGCAAAAAGGGGAAGAGAAAATAATGAAAGGCAAATTGTTACCCGTGGTTGTCGGCGTTGAAATTCCTCTTGATGAATTCGGGCGCTACAACCTGAACACATTACATAAGGCCAGTAGTGAGGGTGAAGAAAAAGCACCAAACAGATGGCTGAGAACCAAGCACGCCAAAGAACTCATTGCTGAACTTGAATCTAAGCTATTGAAAAATATCCAGACGCCAGATTTGGCGTCTGCTCGAAAAGTAGTCGATGTGAACAATGGCGGCACATCACCCGGCACTTATGCTCATGAACTGATAGCAGTTTCTTATGCCGGATGGATTCGGCCGGATTTTCAGCTTGACGTGAATCAGGCATTTATCGATTTCAAATCGGGAAATTCAGGCATCAGCATCAATGCCCTGCCATCACTTGATCACATGGTTGGGCACTTTGATGAATTACGCCACCAGCTAGCACGGGATGAAAAGAAAGAAACTGAACTGCTTTCTGTGTGCAGCCAAATCATGAACGCTCGTAAAAAGACCAAGGGAAAGCGGCAGAAAATGATTAGCGCCTTGCGGGAAGCGGGTCAAATATCCATAGGCTTTGATGAGAACAGTGGAGAATAACAATGATCAGTATCGATAACGCACAGAACGACATTGATTTACCCGGTCACATTGATGATGGGCGCGAGTGGACGGATTGGTTGTTGAAGAAGGCGAATGAACAAAGAAAAAAATCAGCTTTATGTCAGGCAGAGTTTGAGAAATTTATCACTAACAGCCCTCAATTTAATACCAATTTATTAGTTAAATATCAAGGTGGTGAATATTTCAGCAGTTACACTAAAAAATATTTTCAACTTTTTTCGGCGGGATGGAGAGCTAGAAATGATCAATAACGCATTCCACCTCGCACAAATTATCGCCTCAGTCTGGGGCGATCCGACTGATATCACCGATGCAGTATGGCAGGCAGGATATCGCAAGCCAGAACGGGGAGAAAAGGAAATCGCTGTACTGACTATCGACGTCATGAACGGGGTGCCCGATGAGGCGCCCTACTCTGCAAGGCCAAAAAACTTGGACGATATTCTCAGTGAGGAACTGAACACCATTATTTTTGATGCGACTTGGAGTGATAAGGCAACACCTGCAATGGTGGCAAAAATGATTTTGATGAGCGGGTATCAGAAAGGAGCTGGGCAATGACAGGATCACCCTACATCAAAACAAAGGAACTGGCAGATCGATATGGTGTAAAACCACACACGATAAGATTGTGGTGTGGCAATGGGAAGCAAAAACGAGAAGGCTTCCCAAAACCCAGATTTAAATCTGACCAGCTCAACTTTCTGCGACAGGACATTTTTGACTGGGAGGACGGGAAACAATTCTAGTCAGCTTATCCCACCAGCGCTCGTATGCCTCTCTCTGCTCGTTTAGGTAGGTGTGCTTATCGTACACCTGCCATACACCCGGTAATTTGTGTCCTACCATGATTTCGGCCACATGAGGCGGCGTTAATTCAGATACCCCTGTACGCATGGTTCTGCGTAAGTCGTGGATTGACCAGTTCTCATAATCAGGCAAGTAAATAGACATTCTTTTATTAAGGATTTTAGTTATTGTAACATGTGATCCACGAGCAAAAGGCTCTCCGCTGGATATTGTGAACAAATATGAACTTCCATGGTTCAATCTTTTCGCTTGCTCAATTAATTCCTTAGCTGCTGGAATAATGGGCCTAATGAGAGGCTTCTTAGATCTTCTGCCTGTCTTATGGTTTTTAGGAGGGATAATCCAAACATTCTTTTCATAGTCAAAATCACTTACTTTAGCTTTAAATAGCTCACCGATACGGCATCCAAATAACAAGCAAAATTTTATTATCAGTGCATTACGTGGATTATATTTGGGGGCATTAATTAGCTGGAAAAGCACTACCAATTCTTCTTCACTTAGTGTCCTTTCACCCACCTCAGAGTCGAAATCGTCAATATCAGAATCGGTGATTTTTCCTCCTAGATCACTTGTTACCACATCAGATAAGGGAGTGAAATTAGTCATTCCTCGTCGGACAGCCCATCTATGAGCACTCTTAGAATATGTCAATATTCGAGTACCAATTGATGGCGTTTTTTTAGTAACACTTTCAATTAAAGAGAGCCAGACATGCAGAGTTACCTCATCATGGGGTAATTCACCAATTTTGGGGAAAACATGAATTTCGAAAGAACGTAATATGTCATCTGCGTTAACCTTTAAACCTTGCATTGTTGTTTTCCACCAATCCCCTATAAGCCCCTCTACAGTCACGGCGCTTAATGCAGACTCTTTACGAACACGCTTGACTATCTTAGGGTTGCGATGTTGCTCTAATTCTCCACGGTAGAAAGTTACAGCGTCACGCGCATCTTTTAAGCCAGTCGCCGGATAGGTTCCTATATCAATGCGATCCCCTTTGCCATTCCAGCGATATCTAAATTGGAATATAATCTTCCCCTTAGGAGTGACACGGATAGATAAGCCATCCCTATCTGTCTTAGTGGTCATTTTCTCTTGGGGCTTGCCGTTGGTAGAACGGAGCCATGAATCAGTAATAGCCATATCACTTTCCTCAAAAAACAATACAGCTTTTAATGTAGTTTATGTACGCACTTATGTACATATTTCTCATGATACCAAATTAATGTTTATGACTATTGATGATTATGAAAAATAAAAAATAAAAATATTTTACTAAAAAATCAATTAATTAAACCAAAATCAATGAGCATGCTTGACTGTTGATGATACAATTTGACTATATGGAAGCATTTTTTAATAAAATGTGGCAGAATTATGCCAATACTGAGTTGCAATAACCACCCAATTCAGCAAAAAACTGTATGAATTAACAGGAGATTTAATGACTATTAAACGCATTGATCCAGATACCCGTTGGTCAGAAGCGGTCGTTCACAATGACACTATCTATTATACTAGCGTACCAGAAAAGCTGGATGGCGATATTACAGAACAAACCGCCGATACACTGGCAGCCATTGATACCCTGTTACATCGCCTTGGATCCGATAAGAGTAAGATTTTGGATGCAACGATTTTTCTGGCGGACAAAGCTGATTTTGCGGGTATGAATGCGGCTTGGGATGCTTGGGTTGTTGCCGGAAGTGCACCTGTCCGCTGTACCGTTCAGGCTGAATTGATGAATCCAAAATATAAAGTAGAAATCAAAATTATCGCTGCTTTATAATCTGAACTCATCAAAACTCATATGGCATTGAGAACCATGCCACTCACTCAATGCCATTTTGTCGATGAGGCTTAAGCCATTTTGATCATAATCATGCCGACTAGCAGCAGCACAATGCCACCCCATCCCTTAAAATTCAGCCGCTGATTGAACATAATCCAACCCGCTGCCACAGTCGCGATAATACCGAATGCTCCCCATAAAGCATAAGCGATAGAAAGTTCAATGCCTTTAACTGCCTGAGCCAACGAACTAAAAGCCCCCAATACCGCAACTAAAGATAAAATACCTATCCAAAAGCGTTGAAAACCGTTAGATAATTTCAGAAAAATATTCGCAATGATTTCTAAAAAAACCGCCAGAACCAGAAACGCAGCATGCCACCATTCAAATTGGGTCAACATGTTATGCATCCTTCATCTGCTTGCTTGAAGTATTGTTTAAGGAACCATTTGACGAATTGCCGGGGGCTTTTTTTGATCCTATTTTGATCAAGGCAATTCCGGCCATCAGCAATATCAATCCCCCAATCTTCATCAATGACAAAGATTCGTTGAACCACAGTACACTAAAAGTAGTAATAAACAGGATACCAATACCTTCCCATAAGGCATAAGCCACGCCTAATGCTACTTTTTTCACGGCAATGGCCAACAAAATGTAAGAAGTTGTGATCATGGTGTACATCACGATCATGCCTGTAAAATCACCCGAAACGCTGGCTTGCTTCATTGACAGAGTACCAATCACTTCTGCCACAATCGCCAGTATAAGAAACATCCAATAAATCATTATTTTTCTCCTGAACATACTGCTAAAAGCATGCCAAGATATTTAAGCTATAAATGCCAACAAGAGCAGCCGCGAATGCAATTACGCGATATCAGAAATCAAACTGACGTTTTAGCCAAATATTTTGACAAATAAGAATTGCCGGTGAAAAACCGGTTAACAGGAGAAAGGCCCTAAAGAGCGCCGCACCAGTAGTGCTCACTGGATAAGATAGCTGAGAGGAAAAAAACGTGGGTACAACGTTGAATTTTGTTACTGTGTTGAATGTTGACGCTTTTGGCGCTATTCATGATATTTTATTCTTTCATCACACGATGTTCACTGCGTGATATACTACGAACCCTCATATTAGTGATGTAATTGATTAATTTGTATTTCTAGCATATTTAAACAATAAATACAACTGACAAGCAAATTTTTCAGGTAAGCAGTTAACTTTACAAGTCAACTCGGTGAAACAGTTTGCGGGGCAATATATGATCTGTTGCGCCAAATTCTAACACAGGAGAACTTCTGGGGCGATAATGCCCACTCCGATTATTCCATCGGATTAATTTGCCACCAGTAAAAAAAAGCTCACCAGCTAATAGTACAGGGTATGCTGCATAATTGATCTCATCATCATTTGGGAGCGGCTGGCTGGCATCATGGCGATACCATAAAATCCTGCCTTTGATTAACGAAGTGTGACCAGTAACCAGAGGCTTAGAGAAATCACAAAAATTACATACAACAATCTGGGGTATATCAGAATATATAACGTATATGTAATGTCCATTCGGAACGTGTACTGGCGCCTCCATTGAATCTATTCTTTTCATCACATAATAATAACAGTCGTCGTCATCACGTCTCGGGTTAGGCCAACAACACTGTTTAAACACATTAAATCTAGGCCGCTGCCGTATATGCCTATTGGATTCAGGCCAAGACCGTTCAAGAATATATATATTCTCTAAACTTTCGTGTGGTTGTTGAGGATGAGGTTTGTGTCTTCTGTCTCCCGGTATATCGTTAACATTAAATATATCCAGACAGTTATGGTGAATTATTTTGGCTTTGTTTTTATAAACTACATCCAACCTTGATAGCGCGTTTTCTGATGCACTGTTATCATACCTTTTTATGCGTTCAGAAACCCACTCATCACCAACATCTTCTCCCTGCCTGCCTCTCACGCGGTTTATCTGCTCACGTCTTAGCGCCCATTGGGCATGCCAAGTTTTTGGATCATCAGCACGCATAATTTCCTCTCTTCCTATTCACTCTTACTGCATTTCATTCTTACTGCATTAAAATCAACCAATTAATAACCTATGGTAACTTTTTTAAACGTGACGAATTTCAAGGAATTGAAAAAAGAATCAGTGTGGAAGAGATCTGACCGCAGAATACGGTCAGATAAATAATAGAAAAATAGAACTCGTTATTCAAACTCGTTCCATGAACGCCCATCGCGGGTAATCATGGCGATAGAAGCTACAGGTCCCCAAGTACCTGCCTGATAAGGCTTCGGTGGCTCATTGTCCGCAGCCCATGCTTCCATGATGGAATCTACCCATTTCCATGCTTCTTCTACTTCATCACGACGGACAAACAAGGCCTGAATACCGCGCATAGCTTCTAACAGTAACCTTTCATAAGCGTCGGCAAGGTGTGTCTGATTGAATGTTTCAGAGAAACTCAAATCCAGTTTGGTCGTTTGTAAACGGTGCTTATGTTCTAATCCCGGTGCTTTATTCAGCACTTCGATATCAATACCTTCATCTGGCTGCAAGCGGATGGTCAATTTATTCTGTGGTAATTGCTGGTAGGATTCAGCAAACAGATTAAGAGAAGGCTCTTTGAAATAAACAACAACTTCTGAACATTTAGCTGGTAAGCGCTTTCCTGTTCTCAGGTAGAAAGGCACGCCAGACCAACGCCAATCATCAATATCGACACGAACTGATACAAAAGTCTCCGTTTTACTGGCTTTATTTGCGCCCTCTTCTTCCAGATAGCCGGGCACTTTTTTACCATGCACAAAACCTGCGGTATATTGCCCGCGAACCGTTTTTTCCCGTACGTTGGTCTGATCAATCCGACGCAATGAACGCAAAACTTTTACTTTCTCATCACGAATGCGATCGGCTGACAGGTCTGCTGGGGGAGACATGGCAATCATCGTCAGAATTTGCAGGAGATGATTCTGGATCATGTCACGCATCTGTCCGGCCTGATCAAAATACCCCCAACGCCCCTCGATTCCGACTTCTTCAGCAACGGTGATTTGCACATGATCAATCGTGCGATGATCCCAGTTATTGACAAAAAGTGAGTTGGCAAAACGCAACGCCAACAGGTTCAATACGGTTTCTTTACCCAAATAGTGGTCAATGCGATAGATTTGACTTTCATTGAAGTATTTTGCAACTTCATCATTGATGGCTCTGGAAGAGGCAAGATCCGTTCCCAACGGCTTTTCCATCACAACGCGATTGGGTTCTTTATTCAATCCCGCAGCCCCTAACCCATGACACACTGAGCCAAACGTACTTGGCGGCATGGCAAAATAGTGAATAGCTGGTAAGTTATCCTTACTAAGTATTTTTGCCAATTCGGTGAAATGTTTCGTTTCATTAACGTCCAAATTACAGAATTCCAGACGTGAACTCAGCTTTTTCCACAATTCAGGGTCCAATTTCTCGGACATAAATGTAGCCAACGCTTCTTCAACGACTTTGGTATAGGCTTTTTTATCCCAGTCAGCACGACCGACGCCGATAATTCGGGTATCTGGATGGATATAACCCGCTTTTTCTAACTGGTAAAGGGAAGGCATTAATTTCCGGCGTGCTAAGTCTCCTTTCGCCCCAAAAATTACCAAATCACAAGCCTGAGCTGTAGACGTCACCGCCATGTTGCATCTCCTCAATTACGGGATATTGTAATTTTTTTACAGAATCTGCGAGTAATGTACCCTTTTGGTTATAAGCAGTAAACATTGATTATTCATGTATGCCCTCCAATTTTCATATTGTCGTCTGGTTAATTGCAATATAGAATTCATTGGAAAAAACTGCTCAAATAACCTTCACATCTCATTTTCTGTATACTGTTTTTTTACATTCATGCTGATTTTATGTTGATATTGAAAATTGGCTGGAATTCATACCAAATAGCGACAGGTAACTGAAAATTTACAACGTTTAAGAAGTAATCTTACCAAGTTGAAAGTTAGACACTTGTCATATTTTCATGAAAAATCTCAAGTTATCCGGTTGTTGCCACTGCCAGCTTTCAATAACAAGTAGTATATTTTCATGAAAATGACATAGATTTCTCCTGTTAATGAAATCGTTAAAACCGAGGTTGAACTGCGTTTTATGAACACACTGGAACGGCTCCAAAATAGTCTTGATGTTTTGAGTAAGTCAGAGAAAAAGGTTGCGCAGGTCATCCTTGCTTCACCACAGACTGCCATCCATTCAAGTATCGCCACTCTGGCTAAAATGGCGAATGTGAGTGAACCTACGGTTAATCGTTTCTGTCGTCGTCTGGATACCAAAGGATTCCCCGATTTTAAATTGCATCTGGCACAAAGCCTCGCTAATGGTACGCCTTATGTGAATAGGAATGTAGAAGAAAGTGACAGCGTCACCTCTTATACCAATAAAATTTTCGAATCGGTGATGGCAAATCTGGAAACAGTCAAAAATAATCTGGATATTGCGGCCATTAACCGTGCGGTTGATCTACTGACGCAGGCCAGAAAACTCTCTTTTTTTGGTTTAGGGGCATCAGCCGCGGTAGCCCATGATGCCATGAATAAATTTTTTCGCTTCAATATCCCGGTTACCTATTTTGACGATATTGTGATGCAAAGAATGAGTTGCATTAACAGTACCGAAGGAGACGTTGTCGTCCTGATTTCCCATACAGGACGCACAAAAAGCCTCGTCGAAATTGCCAAACTGGCTCGTGAAAATGATGCAACGGTCATCGCCATTACCTCGACAGGTTCTCCCTTAGCACATGAAGCAACGCTCTCCATTCTGTTGGACGTTCCCGAAGATACGGATATTTATATGCCAATGGTCTCAAGAATTGCTCAACTTACCATCATTGATGTGCTGGCAACCGGTTTTACACTGCGCCGAGGCTCAAAATTCAGGGATAACTTGAAGAGGGTCAAGGAAGCATTGCGTAATTCGCGGTTTGATAAGCATGAATAAACCAGAAAATAGACTGTGTTTTTGTTCACTATTTATCAACTCACCAGACTGATAGCATATGTAGACTTTTCCCCGTCTGCATATTCGCAGTATGGGGTTAATCGTCAGTAAATAAAAATGGTTATCTTACGGTAATCGAAGATTCATACTTCACAGGTCAACGGAGTAATACATGTCCAGACGGCTCAGAAGAACAAAGATCGTCACTACACTTGGCCCGGCTACAGATCGTGACAACAATCTAGAAAAAGTTATCAACGCGGGAGCCAATGTCGTCCGCCTTAATTTTTCTCATGGCACTGCGGAAGATCATATCCAACGTGCTAATAAAGTGCGCGAAATTGCTGCCCGTTTGGGTTGTCATGTCGCCATTCTCGGTGATCTTCAAGGACCCAAAATACGCGTATCCACTTTTAAAGAAGGGAAAATCTTCCTCAATGTTGGGGATAAATTCCTGCTGGATGCCAATCTGGGTAAGGGCGAAGGAGATAAAGAGAAAGTCGGTATAGATTATAAAGGCCTACCGTCTGATGTTATGACCAGTGATATCCTGCTATTGGATGATGGTCGGGTTCAATTGAGAGTCCTGAATGTTGAGGGCATGAAAGTATTCACGGAAGTGACAGTAGGAGGCCCGCTCTCCAACAATAAAGGCATCAATAAATTGGGTGGAGGCTTATCAGCCGAAGCACTGACAGCAAAAGATAAAGAAGATATTATTACTGCCGCCAAAATTGGTGTTGATTACCTTGCTGTTTCTTTCCCACGTTCAGGTGAAGATCTGAATTATGCTCGCCGCCTTGCACGTGATGCGGGTTGTGATACCCAAATCGTCGCTAAAGTTGAGCGTGCGGAAGCGGTCAGCAGTGATGAAATTATTGATGAAATCATTCTGGCGGCTGATGTTGTCATGGTTGCCCGTGGTGATCTCGGTGTTGAAATCGGAGATCCTGAGCTGGTCGGTGTGCAGAAAAAGCTGATTCGCCGTGCTCGTCAACTGAATCGTGTCGTAATTACTGCTACGCAAATGATGGAATCCATGATCACCAACCCAATGCCGACTCGTGCTGAGGTCATGGATGTTGCCAATGCAGTATTGGATGGCACTGATGCGGTTATGCTCTCTGCTGAAACGGCAGCAGGTCAGTATCCGGCGGAAACCGTTGCAGCGATGGCGCAAGTCTGTTTGGGCGCTGAAAAGATGCCAAGCATCAACGTTTCCAAACATCGCTTAGATATTACATTCGACAGCATTGAAGAGGCTATTTCAATGTCTACGATGTATGCCGCCAATCATCTGAAAGGTGTCAAAGCAATCATTGCCATGACGGAATCAGGGCGCACAGCTCGCATGATGTCTCGCATTAGCTCTGGCTTGCCTATTTTCTCCATGTCACGCCATGAATCGACCCTAAACCGCACTGCCCTTTATCGTGGTGTAACTCCCGTTTATTGCAGTTCGCACACTGATGGGATCGCTGCGGTAAGCGAAGCTATTGCCCGCCTGCGTGATAAAGGCTACCTCTCCTCCGGAGACTTAGTGCTGGTGACTCAGGGCGATCAGATGAGAACCATTGGCAGCACCAATACCTGCCGTATACTTGAAGTAGAATAGTGGGTTATTAATCAAAAATAAGTATCCCCCGGCATAGCCGGGGGTTTTTCATATGCGCCTATAAGGCTTTCTTACCAGCCGCGCCCTAACAGGCGCATCGCAATCTGACATTTGCATTCTATGGATTACTTACGGCCCGTAAACGGGCTACCAGGATACGGGATTGATAACTGTTCTCCCAATTTATCCGCATCCAGTTGGTGCTTTATGTATTCCTGGATCTTAACTGTATTTTTTCCCACTGTATCAACGTAATACCCCCGACACCAAAACTCTCGATTACGATATTTGAATTTGAGATCACCAAATTGCTCATAAAGCATCAGGCTACTTTTCCCCTTCAGATACCCCATAAAACTCGACACACTCATCTTGGGCGGGATTTCCAGAAGCATATGTATGTGGTCCGCACAAAACATTCTGCCTCCAATATGTTCACGTTTTTCCATTCACAGAGTTTTCTTAATATGCGGCCTATCGCTCTCCGTTTTTCTCCGTAGAACACCTGCCTTCGGTATTTTGGCGCAAAGACTATGTGATATTTACAGTTCCATCGGGTATGCGCTAAGCTCTTCTCATCCCTCATTGTGGGACCCCCTTTCGATTTTTTGATTCACTTTTGCAGTTGCCAGACCGCAAGGTGTTTTAACAAATCAAAAGGGGTTTTTATAGCAGACTTATAGCTGTAAGCTCTACGGAACCCCCAGCCAAGCTGGGGGTTTTCTATATACAACAAATAATAAGGGGCAGCGTAATGCCCCTTATTATAAGAGAGTGACGGGCCTCTGAAAATATTATTCAGCAATTAAAGATCCTTCCTTTTATAAGGCTCTACATCCCCTTTTTTCCGCGTTTTAAGCAATTTTAAGATCCAGGTATATTGCTCAGGATTTGGCTTAACCAATTCCTCTAATTCCTCATTCATACGGCGGGCAATATAAGCATCATCCTGCCCCGCAATATCATCCATTGGTGGACGGATATAAATATCCAGTTGATGAGTCTGACAGTTATAAACCGGAAATAGTGGGACAACAGCCGCACGGCAAACTTTCATTAATCGCCCGACCGCAGGCAGTGTTGCTTTGTAAGTAGCAAAGAAATCAACAAATTCACTGTGTTCTTCACCATGATCCTGATCGGGCAAATAATATCCCCAAAATCCTTCACGTATCGATGCAATAAAGGGTTTAATTCCTGCGTCGCGGGAATGTAACTGACCACCAAAGTGTTGACGAGCCTTATTCCACAAATAATCAGCCACAGGATTGGATTGATGGTGAAACATGCCTGATACTTTTTGACCGCGTGCTGCCAATAACATGGCGGGAATATCAATGGCCCAACCATGTGGAACCATAACAATGACATTCTTACCCTGCTCTCTTAAGGTTTGAATAATCTCTTCGCCATGCCATTGAGTACGCTCAAGTGTCGATTTTTCCCCTCTCAGGCAAAGCTCCGCCAACATAACAAATGATTGAGGTGCGGTAGCAAACATGCGATCAATCAAGTCTTCTCGCTGCTGTTCTGTTAATTCAGGAAAACAGTAAATTAAATTGATTTTTGCCCTGCGGCGGGCACTTTTCGCTTTTCTGCCTGCCCAAACACCAATCCTGGCCAACAAGGGATCACGCCATTTCACAGGAACATAAGCCAATCCCGCCAATACTCCTACGCCAGCCCAAACCCCCCAATAACGGGGATGCAAATAAGATCGATGAAACTTCGGGACATATCCCAACTTACTATCTGTATTTTTCTCTTTATTCATGGGCTAACTCTGATGATTCCAACACTCGCTTTCAAAACGCAAGTTTCTAACAAAAAATAATATAAAAGCGGATGATATCAATCATCCGCTTTTATGTCTGTTAATTATCGAAAAACCTATACATTCAGTCTAGTAACAATTGAGGTTTAACGTCCTTAACCATTGCTATATATTCGGTACGTTCTTTACCACTTAAGCCACCGGAACGCGGTAATTTTGCAGTGAGTGGATTAACCGGCTGTTGGTTATCCCAGAATTCAAAATGTAAATGCGGGCCAGTCGAACGGCCTGTATTTCCTGATAATGCAATACGCTCACCCCGTTTTACCTTCTGACCCGGTTTTACTAACAATTTTCTCAGGTGCATGTATCGGGTCGTATATTGGCGACCATGCCTGATGGCAATGAAATTACCAGCAGCCCCATCAAACTTAGACACGATCACTTCTCCATCACCAACTGCCAAAACGGGGGTTCCTACTGGCATGGCAAAATCAACCCCTTTGTGTGCGGTGATCCGCCCGGTTACCGGATTCAAACGGTGTGGATTAAAAGGAGATGAAACCCTGAATTGTTTAGTTGTCGGAAAACGCAGGAAGCCACGTTCTAAACCAGACGCATTACTATCATAAAAACGCCCGTCATTGGCACGGAAAGCGTAATAATCATTCCCGCCACTTTGTAAACGAACCCCCAATAATTGGCTCTGTTCACTTTTTCCATCAAGCATTTCACGGGACATCAACACAGAAAAACGATCACCTTTACGCAATTTACGGAAATCTATTTGCCATTGCAGCGCTTTTGTTACTTCTCTGGCTTCACTACCCGTCAGCCCGGCAGTCAGCGCACTACCATTAAAGCTGCCATCGACTGTTCCTGTGATAACACTGTTTTTCCATTCCCCTTTTTGAAATTCCTGCGTTTCTTTAAAGGTATCCCCTTCGCGGGTATAAGTGCGGGTTTCACGACGTGATAAATCCCACGTCAGTGTTTTTAAATTGCCATTTTCATCAATCGACCATGACAATGACTGACCAATGCCTAAATTACGTAATACCCTATATTGGTTCGCCAATAAAGCCACATCCGAGGAATCAATACCAAACTGAGTTAAAATAGAACTTAAGGTATCACCTTGGGAAACAACATATTGATGGGGAACATTTGCTGCTGTATCCGAACTCCCTTCTTCATCTCCAATTCCTTCATCGGGGAACTGCTCATTAACATCTCCTGCTACATCATCTGTCGCATCAGGGAGACTACTGGGAGTGCTGATAATAATGTTACCTGCACGTTCTTCTCGTTCATGGTAAATAACCGGCCTCCACACTGCGACAGCTAAGGTGACCAGCGTCAAAGAACCAAGCATGATCTTATGTGGTTTGGGCAGGTTGTTGTATACCAAAACAATAGTTTTAGCTATTTGCTGCACTAATAAAATTCCTTATTGTACTAATTCAGGCAGCTCGCGTATTGTTCCGACAACTGAGTTATAAATTTCATATAGCTGTCGCTATCCAATGCGATGCCGCTTCCCAAAGGGTCAAGCACCCCGATACGTACACCAGTACCTTTTGCTACGGCATGAATGACGGCCGGCCTGAATTGAGGTTCAGCAAAAATACACTTCGCTTTCTGCTCAACCAATTGTGTTCGTATATAGTGTAATTTTTGTGCTCCTGGCTGTATTTCAGGATTAACCGTGAAAACACCTATTGGAGCTAATTGGTAATGTTTTTCAAAATAGCCATACGCATCATGAAAAACGAAATACCCTTGTTTTCTTACAGGATTTAAAATATTAGCAATATTCTTATCAGTTTGTATGAGCTGTCCATTGAATTTACGTAGGTTTACTTGTAATTGCTGCTTTTGCTGAGGGTACTGTTCAACAAGCCGATCATATATTGCCTGAGCTGCTTTCTCTGCAATCTTTGGAGAAAGCCAAATATGCATATTATATTCACCGTGATGGTGATGTTCGTGATCAGTTTCATGTTTATGCTGATTCGATTCAATTGAGTGATTATCATCTTCACTATTTTTCAGCAACAGTGGCTTGATTGTAGATAAATCAGACAATTCGAGTTGTTTGTTCTGATCAATTCTAGCTATCGGCTTCGCCAAAAATGTTTCCATATCCGGGCCAATCCAGACAACCAAATCAGCTTGATTGATTTTTCGAACATCCAAAGGCCGTAAAGCATAATCATGTGGAGAAGCGCCGTCAGGCAAAAGCACCTGAGTATTTGTTACACCATCAGCAATAGACGCAGCGATAAAAGCCAATGGACGAATGGAAGTGACAACATCTGCCTGCGCAGAGCAATTCACCCCAGCCACTAACGCAGTGGCTAACGCAATTTTACGAAAATATTTATGCGCGTATTTCTGTGATTTGTGTAACATAATATGAATATTCCATGCAGCAAATTGAATAATGTTATATTATAACATTTCAATGATTCTGCAAGACTTTTAACATGCCAACTATGATCACTCTGAATATGATCACCCTAAAAAATATTACGGTTGAATTTGGTCACCGCAAGGTGCTGAATAATATTTCCTTCAATCTCAAACAAGGAAAAATTCTGACGCTCATTGGCCCGAACGGTGCGGGAAAATCAACTCTGGTTCGTGTTGTCCTTGGTTTAGTTCAACCCTCTTCAGGCACGATTGAACAGAGTCCAGCGTTAAAAATTGGTTATGTTCCACAGAAGCTTAACCTTGACCCTACATTGCCTCTGACTGTTAAGCGCTTCATGATGCTAAGGCCCAACGTGAAATCAGCAGATATCATGCCAATATTAAATCGGGTCAACGCTGCCCATTTATTGGAGCAACCCATGCAAAAGTTGTCAGGTGGAGAAACCCAGCGAGTATTACTTGCCAGAGCCTTACTCAATCACCCCCAACTTTTGGTTCTTGATGAACCGACACAGGGCGTTGATGTCAATGGTCAATTGGCACTTTACGATTTAATCAATCAAATCAGAACTGAACTGAATTGCGCTGTACTTATGGTATCCCATGACCTGCATTTGGTAATGGCGAAAACAGACGAAGTTTTATGCCTTAATCAACATATTTGCTGTTCTGGCACACCGGAAGTTGTATCAATGCATCCAGAATTTATCGCAATGTTTGGTCGCCATGGTGCGGAACAACTGGCGGTTTACCGTCATCACCATAATCATCATCATGACTTGAAAGGAAAAGCGATTGTTAAAAATGGTGGAGAATCACGTCGATGATTGAATTATTACTTCCTGGCTGGCTGGCCGGAATGTTATTGGCAATTGCCGCAGGCCCTCTCGGCTCTTTTGTCGTTTGGCGCAGAATGTCCTATTTTGGTGACACACTGGCCCACGCATCACTGCTTGGTGTCGCATTTGGCTTCTTACTGAATGTAAACCCGTTTTATGCCGTTATTGCGGTTACACTCCTATTAGCCATTATTTTAGTTTGGTTGGAAAAACGGCCTCAATTGGCAGTTGATACATTACTGGGCATTCTGGCTCACAGTTCGCTCTCGCTAGGTTTAGTCGTCGTCAGTTTTATGACCAGTGTGCGAGTCGATATGATGGCCTATTTATTTGGCGATCTTCTGTCTGTGACTTATGAAGATCTCTGGTTGATTGCGACTGGTGTCGTGATTGTTGCCGGATTACTGGCATGGCAATGGCGTGCCCTGCTATCAATGACAGTCAGCCAGGATCTGGCCTTTGTTGACGGCATTAAAATTCAGCGTCTGCGTGTTCTGTTGATGTTAGTAACAGCATTGACCATCGGATTGGCGATGAAATTTGTCGGGGCGTTAATTATCACTTCTCTGCTGATTATTCCTGCCGCGACTGCCCGTCGCTTCTCCCGCACACCAGAGCAAATGGCTGTTTTTGCAATTATCGTCGGCATGCTTGCTGTCACAGGAGGATTAACTCTGTCAGCATTTTATAACACACCCGCAGGGCCTTCGGTTGTACTTTGTGCCGCGATGTTATTTGCGTTGAGCTTAACGTCTAAGGCGAGAAGTTGATATTTACCTCCGCCTTTCTTTGACTTTTCTTAATACCAACTGAAAGCATTGTTATAATCCATCCTTAAACTCTGCTTTCAGTTTAATCCGCTACTTAAATGCGCCAACTCGTTTATTGGCTTTCACTTTGATGCCAATGATGCCAATAAAGATGCCATAGCCTCTATCACCCCATTTTTGTTTTGATCAATAAAGAAATGATCCCCTGAAATATATTGTATGGTTAAATTTTCGCTGGATAATTCTGACCATGCATAAAGTTCAATGGGTTTAACCCCCGGATCAGATTCACCCCATAAAACCGTTATCGGGCTTTTCAGAAGAACGCGGTTTGCCTGATAGGTTTCAGCCATTTTAAAGTCTGCTCTTAAAACTGGCAGAAGTAACTCCATCAGTTCTTTATTCAAGAGCACCTCATCTGTAGCACCATTCATTTTCTGCAACTCACGGATAAATTCATCATCTGGTAAATCGTAGGTGTTGGGTCTGTCATCTTTCAAATGCGGTGCTGGACACCCTGCGGCAAAGAAATGCTCAGGAACAGGATACCCACGGGATTGCAATTTACAGGCTAGTTCAAATGCAATCCGACATCCCAAGCTGTGTCCAATAAAAACATAAGGGAGCTGTGTGATGAACTCAGCATGAGTCATTAACTCATCCACCAGCGAATACAAATTTTCATACGGCGTTTCATCAATTCGGGTGGCCCGTCCCGGCGGTTGGACAGCAACAATCTCAATGTCATCATTAAAATATTCCGACCAATTAAGATAAGTCTTCGCAGATCCTCCTGCATAGGGAAAACAAAATACTCTCAGTTTCTGGTCACTGACCGATTTGGAAATCATGAACAATTTGTTATTTGTCAAACTACCCTCCTGTATTTCCAAAATCACTTATCAATATTCGTATTGCCAGAACGAAGTTGCTCTTCCACCAACGCAATTAAATTCGTTAGAGCCGCCTGCTGGTAAAAGGTTTTTAGCTTAATTTCAATGGCAAAATGCGCATTAATCTTCGCCAATAAGCGTACTGCCATCAGAGAATCTCCACCTAGTTCAAAGAAATTATCTTCTGGCGAAACACCGTGACGACTCAATGCCTCACTAAAGTGGGACAAAACTTGTCTGGCAATATCGGAGTTCAATTCACATTCCACATGTTTCTCTGTTACAGGAGAGAATTGATTCTGTCCTAACGCCAGTAATGCGGCGGTATCAATCTTATTGTTAATGGTGTAAGGAATTGCTTCAATTACCCGCCATTGCGCCGGGATCATGTAGCTTGGTAGTTGATCTTGTAAATGTTGTTTTACCTTATCAATAAGTTGTTGCGTCGTACCTGTGAACATTGACGCCGCAACCAGATAGCCACAGAGCCGTTCATGCGCCTGTTTTTCAATTACGACGACCGCTTTATCAACATCCGGTACCTGCTTAATCCACGATTCAATTTCCTCTGGTTCAATTCGATAGCCTCGGAGCTTGATTTGTTTGTCTTTCCGTCCCAGACACAAGAGTTTGTTATCCATTGTAAAGCAAGCCAAATCACCCGTTTTGTAAAGCCGTCTCCCGTTCACATTCGAAATCGTATCTTCAATAAATGCAGAGGCTGTTAAATCAGGACGCTGCCAATATCCTTTGGCTACCCCCTCACCACCAATGAACAATTCACCTATCACACCGGGGGGTTGATGACAGCCCCGTTCATTGAGCACATACATCTGTGTATTGGCGATGGGGGAACCGATCGGTAATACTCCCTGACAATTTTGAGTGCCTTCCATGGAGATATTCAATCGTTCTACACAGCAACCCACTACAGTTTCTGTCGGGCCGTATTCATTAAAACTCACACTTCCGGCGGCGATTATTTTGAGATAATCCAGATGGGCACGGCTCATCTGCTCACCTCCTACCACAATGACTTTGATATCCAGCGGCTTCTGTTTTTGCCCCATGTTTAACGCCAGATGTTCCAATTGTGAAGGTGTAGTCTTCATGAACCCCAAAGGCTTATCCAGTTCCAGTAAATGCAACAATGCCTCATCCTGACTGTTCTGTCTGGAGAAAAGTACGACGTGCCCCCGTGTCATCAAGGGTAAGAGCAGGCTGGTAATGGTGGCATCAAATCCGAAGGACGTTGTCACGGGTACACCCAGCCCTCCCAAATCCTGCTCACCGGTCGGCATATAGATTTGTGACGCCCAATTAAGATAATTGTTCAGACCCTTGCGATAAACTTCAACACCTTTTGGTTTCCCCGTCGTACCAGAGGTATAAATCATGTAACAAAGGTCCTCATAGTTTGTGAACGGTTTCCATTCAGAGGTCAAAGAACTGAGATTCGTCTGGTTGTCTCCACTGTCTGCTTCCCATTCGCCATTCAGCTCAATAATAGGTACGTTAAAACCAGACATTGCTGCCATCAACGATGCATTTTTACTTTCTACCACAACGGCATCAGGGCAAGCGTCCTCGACAATCAACAACAGACGGTTAAGCGGCAAATTGCCGTCTACGGGTATCCATATAATGCCCTCAGTCAAACAGGCAACGATAGTGGCTAAAGCTGCGGGGCTGGCACTGGAAAAAATCACCACCTTAGCCTGTCTTGCCGTGCCAGTAATGATATGACGATGCAATTCGTCAGCTACCCGCAGGCTGAGATCGAACAGTTTTTTATAGCTAAATTGTTCAGTATGTGATTCAACCAAATATTCAACCGCCATCAATTCCGGTTCAGCATGCAATTGACGGAAAAAACGCTGACAAAAATCTTCTTGAAAGACGGTATCGGTTTGGTTAAATGCCAGAACCTGACGTTGGTAATCGGCCTCATCCAGCAAAGGTTGGGCTAAAACCGCCTGCGTGACATCAAGGAGCATCGCTGTACACAATTGCTGATAACTGTCGTTTAAGACCCCGGCATAATCTTCTGCAACATGGTTGTATTGGTATTCAAAGCATATCTCTACAGTATCTACATGATTAATCACAAACAGAGTTAAAGGAAATTTCCCCCCAACCGGATCAAGCTCATGTTGACGTGAATGAGTGCCAGATAATGCCCAATCTCCCTGACCAACAAAATAGTTGTACATCACATTGAATAGAGGAGCCTGTGGCATCTGTTGGGCATTTCTGACGCTACGCACGATATGGCTATAGGGAAATTGCTGGTGTTCAATACCACTATAAAGCTGACTGCTGAGTTGGCTTGCAATGTCGGCAAAACTGATTTGCGGATGAAATATCACTTTAATCGGCAACACATTAATAAAGTAACCTATCGTTTTATCCAAACGCTGATCATCTCGTAATGAAGTGGGGACACCAAACACAATTGTTTGCTGGCCCGTCAGTCGGTACAACAGCGAAGCAAATACAGTGAAATAAGCCAGTGCCGGAGAAACGCCCAAAGTCGCCGCGCAATGATTAAAGGAGGTCACTAAAGCGGGATCCAGTTGATGCTGAATCATACCACCCCGTTCACTTTTTGTGGGGGTGGGATTACCGATATTCAGTTCCAGGCGACCCTCTATCTCTGCCAATTCTTTCAACCAATAGGCTTCATCATCGGCTAAATAACCACCGCGAAGTAATTCATCCTGCCACGCCGCAAATTCAGCATATTCGAGAACCTCAATTCCATCATCGTCATTGGATAGGCTTTCTCCCGTGTAAGCGGCGGAAATATTATTGAGAATCAATGCCACGGAATCATTATCGCAAATCAGATGGTGAAGACAAAAATGCAGAATATGGCTCTGTTCACCTAATTTGATCAGTAAGAAACGTGCTAATCCGGGTTGACTCAACGTAAACGGTGTTTCCAGATTCTGCTGGCAATGCGTTAAGGCCAGTTGCAGACGTTTTTGCTCATCTAATGCAACGCCCTGATCAGACAAATCCAGCACAGTAACGGGTACTTCAGTTTCAGGGTAAATATGCTGGACGAGTCCCTGTTCATCTTCAACAAATGCTGTACGGAAAGCCTCACTGTTTTGTACCGTTTGTGCAATTGCCTCCAACAATCTGGCTTGATCCAACGGCCCGATCAGCTCGTAAGTTACCGGCACAATATAGAGTTGTTTTTCGGTCAATTGCTCTGCCAGCCACAGATCTTGCTGACCGGCAGATGCCAATACTTCATCAATCTCAAAAAACATGCCCTTCTGATCGTTTATCTCATTCATGCTCTGTTCGCCTCCTTGCCACTCTGATGCAGAATAGCCGCTAAATTGCGATGCAACTGACCAATCAGGGATTCCGCTTCACCATACAGCAGGCTCGGTGCGGTACATGTCTCCAAATTTCGTTGGACTTGCTCAATAGCTTCATAATCCTCTTCCAACGCCTCAGCCAAGTATTCCACATCCAACTGACAAACCTCGCTTATCCCTTCATCTGCTTTATGAATAAAGTTGAACGTTTTTGACCAGGTTTGGTTTACCGATACAGGATGATAAAAAGAGACAAAAACATGATAAGGCTGAACTCCGATAATCACGTTCGGGAACAATAAATAAGTCGCAACCATTTCCCGACGCGTCTTATGTGGCGTTTGTTGACGAACCTGAGCCAGATTTTTTAGTGGGGTTAAGATTCGGCCGTGCTGAGCAAAAGAATCCAGTGAGTAAAGCTGACCATTCAATGTGGGTGCCAGACTGTTTCGGTGTAAAGACTGAACATGATAATACTCAATGAAATTTTCAATCAGTAACTTCCAGTTGGCATTAATCATCCTTTCACGGGAATTCAGCAATTGATGCTGTTCAAAACCAATATCGGAAATTTGCTCATCAATGGCAGAAAACCAATGTTCCAACGAAAAGTCAGGATTAGGTTCACCCGGCATTTGCCACAACATACTGAACCTTTGTTGGACATTAATAGAATTAAGCGAACGGTATTGATCGGGTATTTCAGGGAAAGCTTCTCGCCAACGAGCTGCGATCAAATGGCCCTGATGGCTGAATGACCAACTGTGATAAGGGCAAACAAAAGCTTTTTTGCACCCTTCTTTGTTATGTTCAAGTCTGGCTCCCCGATGTGGGCATACGTTTTCAAATACGGCACAATGATTATCATCGACTTTGCTCACAATCATGGGAACACGCCCTTGGTAATCGACCGTGATAAAGTCACCGATTTTTTCCAGTGTTTGGATGGGCGCTATAAATTGAGGAATTTTTTTCCACAGTTCTTTCTGTTCATGATCAAAATAATCCTGACAGATATAGTGTTTGACTTGGCTCTCATATATTCCAACCGGTTCAGTCGCAATATGAGTGTTACGCTGGCCGATCATGTCGATGAAATAATCAGCATAAGGTGAAAATACGTTATTCAGAACACCTTCACCACCTTCGGGTAACATGACTGTAGTATCACTCATTAAGCATCTCCTTCGACCAGAATAGTATTCGTAACCGTCTGGGATTGGGTTATATACGTGTTGTAAAAATCGAAATAGCGATAAACAAAATTCAGATTCGGCGTGGCAATATTGACTCGTTGACCAAGTTTGATAAAAGAAGCAAGCAAGGTATCTGCCTCTGTTTCCCTGCCATTAAGAATATCCAGCACCAAAGAAGAATTAAAATCGGGAATTGACATCAAATACCCCACAGACTGGCGTCGGAAACCTTCCCCATCTTTGACATATCCGGCTTTTTCACCAATAGCAGTGCACTCATCAATAATTGATTGAATCACTGATCGGGAACCATTATTACGCATCGCTGTCTGTACGCCTGTACGGACTAACCCACAAACAGCGGCCGCCGCATTGAGCGTATTTTTCGCAAAGGCTTTATGCGTTATATCCTCACAGCCTTCGAAAGGAATACCGATTCGATTGAGTAAATCCAAAACCGCCAAAATATCCGCTTCGGCCTGTTCAGTGAGTTCAAGGACGCCAAGATAGCTGGTTTTAAAGAACATCAATCTCAGGTTTTGTTTACCATGCTGAGTCACTGAAAAATTAAGAACACCACGAATAATCGTGACACCTAATTCCTCGTCAATGAAAGTCTGTTCTGTAGCAAAGCCATTTTGGAATATGACAACAGGACTATGGAGTCGATGTTTATTGCGCGACAATTGCCGGCAAATATACTGATTGGAGACCGTTTTGCTGCACACATACAATTGATCGAAATCTTTAGACAGAAAAGCGGCATAATCAGTGAAATGTCCGTCAATAATGATACTGCCCAGATCCTCGCTTACAGCTTGTCTATGTTTTGTATCATCATTTAACTGTATTTGGCTGATAGGTAATGTCTGGTTTCTTATTTCTCGCGAAGAGAGTAAGAAAACCTGGTGCCCCTGTTTCTTACATTGATGCGCTAAATAACACGCAACAGCACCTGTGCCGATAATGCCTATCCTGAGCATACTATTTCCCCCCCATAGCGAATAACAATCTTTGTGTCGAGATAAGCAAGGGAGGTAGTATCAGCAGAGTAATACCAATAAAGTAAAGATCCATCGGGTTACCCTGTCCCCAAATTGCCCATCCTCCCTCTTGAGCTAGTAACATTTCCAATACAATCCCGGTGATGAGATAAATAATGAAACTGCTGAATGTCTTAACCAGATTACGCAAAGCAAAAACACGGCCGTGATAGACTTTCGGCACGAGGGTCTGCCACAACGTTTGCATTTTGATAATGCTTATCCGCATCGTGATAAAGCTGATCGCAATACAGATCCCAGAGACATAAATATTTTTTATCTGCGTTAACACCACGAAACCAGTCGCAAACAGGAATTCCAACAACAATAGCGGTATGTGTTTCAGTATATTGGGTTTCCATGCAGACATGATGCTGACTATCACCATGGATACTCCACCGATGGACATCATGTAGCCTGCATCTGCTATGGAAAAATAGGTTGTGAAATAAGGAACAATAGTGATTAGTGTTCCCCCGACCAAAATTGCTTTGAAGAAAGTGTACGCGATCATATAAGTCATTTCCGGCGATGCCTTAACCAACCGGATGCAGCCCATATCAGGAAAAATGGCTTTCCAATTCAATTTAGATAATGTGCCATCATCGTGCGGAAGAAATTGCACAGCACTGACCCTGAACAATAACGCGGCAGCGAATGCACTCACCATAAAGGTCAGAAGATCGACCGTCAGTACCACACCTAAGCCATAATGAGAAAACAAAAACGCACCAATGATGGGAGCCAGCATTTGTGGCAATGAATCGCTGAGACTACCCAATGCGTTCGCCCGATTTAGTGAAGATTGCGGAACGAGCCGGAAAACCAGTGTGCTGTAACAATCAATCTGCAACGCTGTCAGTACGCTGGTCAACGCAATATAGAGATAGACCACCATCGCATTAATGTAGCCAAAGTGATTGAACAAAAGTACAACCGCCAAGGCCAGACCGGCTATCCCTTCTGTCAGCAATAGCACCTTGCGTTTATCATAATGATCAATTACATAGCCTACTAACGGCATCAGTAAAAAGGCCGGAAGCACTAATACTAAATACATATTCGTGTAAGCCATGACTGACATTTGTTTCTCAAGCAACCACAACCCGAAAGCAAATTCCGTTAATTCGCTGCCGAAAATCGACACAGCTATGCCAATCCAAAGTGGGTAAAATCCATGTATGCCCTTCATTCAACAAGTCCCTTTTTTTTGCGATGGCGAGCCTGTAGTACTGGTTTTTCTTTTCGTCCTGTCACCTGCGTATGGCTATCTGGTACAACTGCCTGTGACACACTGATCGCCTTGTTCGCAACGCGTTCCTTGCTGAGAGGCAGTGCTGATTCTATCCACTCGATAAGTTCAGCCAATGTCTTATAAACCATGAATTCCGGCAATCTGAGCGTCACTCCGTATTCTTTTTGCAAGGCCGACAAGATCTTGATCGCAATTAACGAATCCCCTCCCAATGCCACGAAACTTTCGTTCACGTTCAGGCCACGTTGTCCAAGATGAGCGGTCAACAAACGACTCACTGGGCCGTTAAGGTCTATCTGAGATAACTGCTGTTCCGCATTTTCCTGTCGATTCTGTTGTAAAGGGAACTGCTTTATCGACACCTTACCGTTGGCGGTTTTAGGAAATTCTCGCAGATATACAATGGCATTTGGTTGCATATAATGGGCAAAGTTGAGGCTGATAAACTGACGGATTCGTTCACTTAACTCTTTTTGTTCAGCCTTGCCCGCCTGCGTTTTCACATAACAGAGTAATTTTGTTTCCGCTGCCGGAATGCTTGGATCAATCACACTGTTTGTAGTAAACACAACCTGTTCGATCTCTTCCCATTGACCAATCGCGCTTTCTAACTGGGTGGGTTCAATTCGATAACCACGTACCTTGATCTGGAAATCTGTACGACCAAGGAATGACAAACATCCCTGTTCATCCATACTGACCAAATCACCGGTTTTATACATAAGTGGCGCAGCATGATTGCATGCCTCAGCCGGAATATAAGGATCAGCTACATATTTGATGGCAGTCAGAGCATCATTGCCGTAATACCCTTTAGATACCAGCGGGCCACCAATATACAACTCTCCCGGTTCACCACGCGGCACAGGTTGCCCCGATTCATCCAGAACATAAAATCCGGTATTGGCCAGTGGCTTGCCAAGCGGTACTGTTTCTCCCACCTGTGTATCAGAGGTAATGACTGAATCTGTTGCAGTAATGGTGGTTTCAGTCTGAGCATAAGCATTGGAAAAAATGCCTCCTTCAGGAACATGTTGTTGCCACTTTTTAAGTGTCTGTGGATCAACTTTCTCAGTCCCTACCAAGATACGTCGAAGATGGGATGGATAGCTCATCGCGGGATCATCCAAACTCTCTATCCATCCCTGCCAATAGGTTGATGGCAAATCAGCCAGCGTAATCTGTTGTTCAATCAACAACTTATTGAAGTCATCAAAGGTATTTGGCGGTGAATCACCTAAAAACACCACCTGACCTCCCGCCGCCCAAACAGGGAAAAGCTCCTCAAGAACGATATCCCAGCATAAATCGGTAAATTGAAGCATCCGGTCTTCCGGGTGAATCTCCAGATATTCCTTCATCATTAAACAGTGATGGGCAATCGCGCCATGAGAATTCATCACGCAATTGACTTTTTGGGTACTGCCTGACGTGCAGGTAATGTAGGCGGTTTGCCCTGCCGGTATGTCTTTTTCGGGGTTTTGTAGTAATGCAGAATGTAGTAATGCAGAATTTTCCTCAGTCACTCCGCATTGGCGCAACAGCGTTTTTTCATCGTAAAAATTGAAATGTTGGGCATGAGAGAGCGTTTTCAGCAACGAAGTATGTATACCGTTTCTTACCTCATTGCCGCCATTAAAGATCCCATAATCCCCATCAATAAGAGCGAATCGCGGAGTGATCACCGAAAGTAAGAATTCAATCTGAGAGGAAGGTAATTTCTTATCAATAGGAACATACACGCCTCCCGCTTTAAATATAGCCAACACGGAAATTGCTAATGGGAGCCCACGACGTACACTGACAAAAATCGGTTCTTCCGGCTGTAATCCTTGATGCAGCAGGTGATGTGCTAACGCATTTGCCTGTCTGTTCAATTCGGAAAATGAAAGTTGACGCATACCTTCTTTCAGACTGACATCAACTAATGCGCATGCTTGTGGATGAGCGGCAGCACTGAGTTCGAACAAAGCATGAATAGGTGCTTTATACAGCAACTCTTTTCGCAATGGCCCGATAGCAATGGAGGGGGCATCCAGTGCATTCAGATAAGAAACAATATCAGTCAACGTCAGTGTATCCCGCTCTGGAGAGTTAATAAGATAGTCCAATAACTGACTCAACTTGCCTGACAGTGTTTTGATTTTTTCTTTGCTGTAAATTTGTGATGCATATTCCCAATGTAGATACAGATCATGCTCGCTCTGAAACACATCCAAAGACAATTGACCAACAATGTAACGCTTGGCATTATCCAGCGATATAGACCAACTGCCACTGTCATTAAGCTTAAGTTTACGGGGACTGAAATTAAAATCGTAATTGAGATAGCGGTTGAATATTTCTGAACGATGTCCCAGACTGCAATTCTGTACCGTCAGATCTTCAATTGTTACATCCTGATGGGAAAAAATGTCCAACAATTGCTCACAGATAAGATCAAGGTATTCGCTGAAACGTTGCTTATCATTTTGCGTATTCACCCGAACGGGCAACATTGCCGTTGTCAAACCCACCAAATTGTCGAAATTATCAAAGTTACGCCCGGATACCGAGGTAGCCATAACAAACTGAGATTGTTTGAGTACCGTACCTAAAAAAATAGAATAGACGGTATACATCAACATGTAAGGCGTCACACGGCGCTCGGTGGCATAATTCAAAATCTTGGATGTCAATTCAATCGGCAATTTCTCAAGGTGGAAGCCCCCCGTGGGAATAATATCCCCTTCCTCTGTCAATACAGCAGGAGCCGACTCTGGCAAATTTGCCAAATCTGTCTGCCAGCCAGACAGATATTTATGCCAGAATGATTTCTGATGAATAAAACTTGACGTCTTTTTAAATGCCGCCAGACGACTCAGATAATCATGATATTGCAAAGCAGGAGGTAAATTGCTGGCACCATGATAAACAGCCGTCAACTCATCAACTAATACATCCAGAGAGACACCATCAACAATAGAATGGTGAGCAACCAGAAAAATCACATCCACGCAGGTATGGTTAAGTGCGTGTTGCGCCAAAAGTGTCTCATTCCATAGTGGCTGTGATAAATCAATCTGGGCTACATGCACCCTGAACATCGGCCCACGATCGAGTACAAACTCTTTATCCAGACAAGTCTGCCGCCATTGGAAAAACTGTTCTGGTGAATCAATGATCGCCTGCTCAGTATGTATTGCTGCATGATAATCAAATTGGCCCGCTAACGTTTTAAAGGTTTCAGGGCAAAAAACCTGTCGCAGTTGTTGGTGACGATTAAACAGGTATTCAATAGTGCTATTCAACCGGTACTGCTGCAACCCGTCTGTAATGACACATTGGACAAATTCATTGTAGGATTTTGATGCAACAGGATCGTACCAACTGGACATTGCCAGATTCTTTTGCAGTGTTGGTTCAGCCAAAGCAACATTCACCTGCGCTTTTGGTGCTGTAGGCACCTTCGGCAAACGAGGCTTGGCAGAAATACTCTCGACAGTTTTCTCAAAAGCATCGAAGCACTCATTCAACACGTTATCATCATGAGCTGTGGAGAGAAAACAGGTACGGCCTTCCCAGGTATAAACCCCGTTCATCAATAAATTATGGAAGAACAGTTCATGGGTTTTCTTTAAGCTGAATTTAAATAATGAGCCAAAATTTATAACTTCTATACCGCAATCGGCCGCTGTGAACAAACCATTAAGCCGTTCAATAAAGCCCGTGGTTCTGTTATTCAAATCAGTTTGTAACGTTGGCCCGATTGCTTTCATATGCAACAGTGTTGCTTCTGCTGCTGCCATCGTCAGAGGGTGTTTACAAAACGTGCCGGCAAAAAAGGTCGTTTCATTCGGCGGGTAAGATGTATCACCAAATTGCCAGAAACCCCCATCAAGATAATCCATTACAGCCGCATCCCCGGCCAGAACACCAATGGGCATCCCTCCACCGATAACTTTGCCATATGTCACTAAATCAGCTTTGACCTGATAGTAATGTTGGGCCCCTTGGGCGTGATAACGGAAACCTGTAATGATTTCATCAAATAGCAATACAACATTCTGTTGTGCGGTGATTTTTCGTAACGACTGAATAAAGGATTTAGGCCGTAGATTGATATTACGCGATTGAACCGGTTCAACCATAACCATGGCAATTTCATGCCCGTGAGCAGTAATGTAGTCCAGGCTTTGTTGTTCGCCATAATTGAGCACCACAATATCCTGACCCACGTTTTCAGGAATACCGCTGGACAGTGGAAATCTCTCTCCCTGTTTTCCTCCTCCCATAAAGAGAATTTCCGTATAGTGTCCATGATAAGCATTATTGAAGATAACAATCTTGCTTTTTCCGCTGGCAGCCCTCGCCACACGGCAAGCGAGCATAATTGCCTCTGTACCTGAATTAGTGAAAGCGACCCGCTCAACTCCCGTCATTTCGGATATTAAGTCCGCAACAACCATACCAGACTCATCAACCGGTCCAAGATGAAAACCACGTTGCAGCCGTTTTTGCATAGCTTGTTGGATAAAATCAGGATTATGCCCAAATAAGTTGACACCAAAACCCATCGCAATATCAGTAAAGACATTACCGTCCAGATCGGTAAAGTGCGCTCCCTTCGCCGTTTTGCCTACAATCGGATAGCACAACTCTTTGAGTTTGCTGTTGAATTGAATCGCGTTTCGGTTATCGCAGAGAACCTTACGATATTTCTGAATGGTCGCTTTTGACGAACTGGTTCGTGCATTGTACTGCTGAATAAATGCCGTTGTTTCAGCATCACATTTTACAGACGGAGAAAGCTCAGTCGGTTTGTAGGTAAACTTGGCTTTTTCACCAGACGCTGTTAATGGCGCAGTAACAGCGGGCTGATTCTTTTCAGGAAGCTGAAATGATTCTTCAACAGGCTGCTTTACCGATTGAGTACTGTTTATTGGTGTACTGTTTATTGGACTGCGATTTGTTGGAATGCTGGCTGTTGGAAGTGAACTATTAACAGCCCTTCCTCCAAGATGCTGTAACACCGTCAACTGCTGTTGGAACAATTGCTGCATGGCGTTTAACTGAGCCGCCATAATACTTTGTTTGATTTCAATCCCCTGTCCCGTTTCAGTGCTTTGTCTGGTTTCAAAGTTGGTGACAATCGGCTCGTTAAGTGCCATCTCTGTAGGGGCAACAAAAGAAGATAACGGGATGGAGGGAGGCGCTAGATCCGGCTGAACAGTAACAGTTTTCTTCGGCTCCGGCGCTATCGTTGGCGATACGGATACGATTGTTGCTGCTTGTGGTTGCTCGTTAACCTTATCAACAACAGACTGTGCCTGCTTACTGATGAAACTGGCGACCTTATCAATATTCGACAACCCCTTAAAAAACTTTCCAATACCGATATCTACGCCATATTGGGATTTAATATTATTTTTTAATTTAATCAATGTGAGAGATTCTATACCCAGCGCCAGAAAATCAGTATCAGCAGGTACATGTTCACTCGTTAATTCTGCCTGTAACCAGCTTTGCAGAGCGTGTTTAATTTCATTTGGCAATTGCGTCATTACGTTACATTCCCTTCATAAATTCTGATTGGGCTTGGAAGATCGCATTCATACAATCAATTTGTTGCTGCATGATGGCGAAGGGTTCACGATCAGTCAGGTTGAAATGTTCAACAGGACTTGCCTGCGGCCTTATTCCATTCAGTGGCATAGAAGTTGATTCCGTAAACCAACACTCTTCTGTCAGTAATTTTCTGGCAGGTAATAAGGTGGGCTTGAATGTGAACGGTGCATACATCGTCAGCCAATCTCTTGGTGAACCTGACAGACGTTCACTGGCTAATACCGCCACTAAATCGCAATAATTGAGCTGTGGACTTTGCTGAGAACAACAATAGGCTGAAGCAAGATGCTGCTGAGAGGATTCGTTGAGCAACGTCCCAAGCATACTTTTAGGGCCAATCTCGATGATCTTAAGCCCGGTCATAGCGGTTAATTTGTCCAGATTACTGCGGAACAAAACACGACCCAGCATATGCTGTTGCCAATATTCCACAGTGGAGAAACAGTCTGTTTCCGGTTGACCCGTCAGATTAGACAGAATAGGCACATCTGCTGCCTTAAGAGGTATGTCAGCGAGAAACTTGCCAAATTCTCTGGCCGCATCGGACATCATCGGAGAATGGAAGGCCCGGCTGGTATTGATAACACGAGCATGGAAACCATGTGGTTCCAATTGCTGCTGAAAATATTCAAGGGCACTGAGTGATCCACTGATGATGGTATTTGTCTCGCTATTTTCGACAGCAATAGTCAGATCAGCGTGCCACTCTGTACTCATCTCTGTTTCAATTAATGTTCCGAGTTGCTGCGCCGAACAGTTCACCCTCATCATGGCACCATTGGGATCACTCGCTTCCATCAGTTGGGCGCGTTTGATGATTATCTTCAACCCCTCTTTCAGTGAAAATACATTGGCAATGCAAGCCGCAACATACTCACCAAGGCTATGACCAAGTAAGATATCGACCTGCCCAATAGCGGGACGCAAACATTGGTACAGGGCATACTCAAAAGCAAACAAGATCACCTGTGCAAATTCGGTACGATTGATGGTTTGCTCATCCATCTGTTCAATCAGAAGGCGTTTTACCTCTACTTTTGGCTGCCCGTTTTCATGCGCAATTTCAGAACAGAGTTGATCGATATGATCAAGCCACTGTGCAAATTGCCTATTGTGGCGATACAACTGTGCAGCCATTGCTACCGATTGAGTACCTTGCCCGGCAAAAACCAATGCCACGATTGCCGTACTATTTTCACTGGCGCGATAACCAACAGGTTCTCCTCTGGCTACAGCAGAAAGTTGCTCGATCAGTTGTTCAGTGCTATTTACCGCTAATGTGCAGACAACCGGTAATACAGTGCGTTGAGCCAACGCCTGACAAAAGTTCATCAATACAAACTGCTGTTGCATCACTTGTTGTTGCACATAAGCCAATAAACCGGTGGCAATAGCCTGTAAGTGAGCTTGATCGCACCCACTCAACACACAAGGTAATACCTCAATTATTTGTTTTGCATCGGGAAGGGCTTTTCTGTCCTGGCCCTTGATAATGACATGCGCACCGGTTCCTCCCATTCCAAACGCACTGACAGCCAGACAGTTTTTCCCGACAGCCAGCGGTTGCACCGTAGTCGGTATCGCCAGTTGGCCTTCGACCAATGAGATACGGGGATTCAATTGATTAAATGACGCTACTGGTGGTGCGATTCTGTGCTTATCAATCAACAGTAATTTGATCAGCCCGGCAATACCTGCCGCGGCTTCAAGATGCCCGATATTGGCTTTGATAGCACCGAGATAACAGGGAGTTTGGGTTTTCTGGTCACAAAAACAGGCGTTAATCCCGGCTAATTCAATAGGGTCGCCCAGATGAGTGCCAGTGCCATGCGTTTCAAAATAAGCAATATCCCTTGCTTTCACGCCTGCACTGGCCCAACACCGCTCCAGCAATTGTTGCTGTGCTATCGGATCGGGTGCAGTAATGCCATTGCTGCGGCCACCATGATAAACCTCGGAAGCCAGCAAACTTGCCTTGACATCATTTTTATCCCGAACAGCAAGATCGTGACGTTTAAGAATGACGACGCCTGCCCCCTCACCCAGAACAGTTCCATTCGCCTCAGCATCAAAAGGACGGCAGATTCCATCATGGGATAATACGTTCAATTGGCGCATTTCCCTGAAATGGGCCATATCCAATTGCAGGTGCACTCCCCCCACAATAGCAGTATCACATTCGCCTCTTTCAATACTTAAACGTGCTTGATGCAATGCCACCAGCGATGATGAACACAAAGTATCAACAATTAACGAAGGCCCTTTTAAATCCAGAAAATACGACAAGCGATTGGCACATACACTGTTTTGATTATTGATGGCACTCGTCGGATAACCGGGTTCTCCCGTCTCAGTCTGATAATCATGCAACAATTGCCGATAGCCATTTTGGCTGATGCCGATAAATACACCTGTCCGGCTTTCTTTCAAATCATTCAGACTCAGATTAGCGTGCTCGATAGCTTCCCAAGTCACCGTTAGCAATAATCTGTGTTGGGGGTCCATCAAACGGGCATCTTTGGGGTTAATTTGAAAGAAGCGGTAATTGAATTGGCGGATATCGTTACAAAATGCCCCGCTCAATGGGATGCCCTCAGCCTCAAACTCCGCCAACAATGGAGCCATAAAGGGCCGATCTTCAGGACAACGGCTAAACATACTTTTGCCGACAAGCAAGTTTTCCCAGAGTTGCTCGCAATCCTCTGCACCGGGAAAACGCCCGGCGTAGCCGATAATAGCCACATCCACATGATTTTGTTCTGGCGACAAGAGTGCTGTGCTATTGGCATAGTGAGAACGATTATCCGTCTCTTGTACCAATCTTTGCCAAAGCTGATGGATTGACGAACAGGAGAACAATTCTACTTCTGTGACAGGTTGCCCGATAGTTTGGCTTAGGCTTCCGGCCAATTGAACAATCGTTAATGAATTGTAACCAAGATCCAGCAAAGAACGTTGGGCATCATCATCTGACAGTGCTTGCCCCCTTACTTGACCGATGATGTGAACAAGTGTTTCCCAATTAATGTCCCTTGCGGATGAAGCCGCCTGAGAGAAAACCGGCGAAGCAACATGATTTATCGCAATTTTCAGGAATGAATGACATGCCGGATTTGATTTGAAAGACTCATCTGCATCATATAATGCATTAAGCACAGCATGATAATTTTCACGCACAGTACGCTGTGACACTTTAAATGATGGCGTGACCTCACCTTTAGCCACGGACAGCGATGTTTCAGTCAGTGCAACCGCAATCAACTTCTGGGAATCTTCCGTTACCCGGCGATTATGCTGTTGCAATACCTGTAAAATATGTTCCCGTAGGGGTGATGAGTGCCGGAGTGTACAATCCTCACCAAATCTTTGGCGGCAAAGATCGGGATTGATAAACAATAACGCTGTAGCGTAGGGTCTTTGTTCAACCTCGATGATGGCATGGCTGATAATATCGGTTTTCTCAAACAAACTCTGTTCGATAACATCAGTGGATACCTTTTCACCATTGGATAACTTTTTAACCGCATCCAACCTCCCTAAAAGTATCAGCTCTCCATTGACCATTTTGCCGAGATCACCGGTTCTGAACCATTGCTGTTTGAAACAGCGCTGGTTAGCGGCCTCATCAGCATAATAGCCCAGCATCACATTCGGCCCTTTCGCCAATATCTCTCCCGTATCTTCATCAATATGGAGATTCACATTAGGTATAGGCCGACCGACGCTGTTATGTTCTTTACAGTCTAATCCCTTAAGGGTCAGACATGGGCTTGTCTCGGTCAGCCCCCACCCTTCAGCAACCTGAATATCACAGAGGTGAAAATAATCCTCTATTTCAGCGGGAAGTTTAGAAGCAGCAGAAAAGATCATTTGTAATGAAGGAGCCACCGCGCAATGAAAATCCGCTGACTGTTTCATTTTATTGGCAACCACAGTCAATATTTTCGGCACACTGAAAAAACGAGTGGGTTTTAATTGACTCAAATTGGCGCACAACCGTTCAATATCCATGCCCCGGCTGTTATCAATATGTAATATGGCCTGACTGAAAATAGCCGTATATTTTTCGAACAACCCCCCAAAACTATGGTGCCACGGCAAGTAACTAAGAAAAGACTGCTGCCCATCTAAATGCCACAATGTTTTCAGCGCTTGTTGCTGTGAAAGAATATTGGCTTGACTAAGTAATACGCCCTTAGGCTTTCCACTGGAACCGGAAGTGAACATTAAACAAAATGCTTGTTCTGCCTGCGTTGTTTGCAAATCTGTTGCCAGTAACCTGAGCAGTTCTTCCCCCATTCCCTTATGGCTGATCGCTTCGTCTGGAGTAAGTAAGAGAGTATCGTTATCAATGCTGGCAAAGTCAGTGAAAGCACCGGAGGGTTCTACTGTCATTACATGCCATGAAGGATTTTGTGGCAAAGCTTGCGCGTGCGATGCCGTTTCAGTGATGACTAATACTGGTTCTGCTAATGACAGGCAGTGAGCAATCATTTCCACAGAATAATTTGCATACAGTGGAGTATAAATAGCGCCTTTAATCTGGCATGCAAATTCAATGGCCAATAATTCCCAGCGATTATGTGAAATTGTCACTACCCGCTGACCACGAGTAATCTTTAATTCACACAAATAACGGTAAACGCGCGCAATGCTGCACAGTAATTGGCGCCAATTTAACTGACGCTCAAATTGCATATCGTTAAACCGTATTGCGTCTACGTCGATAAGTGCATTTTTCAGCAATGCCAGAATAAGTATATTTTCAGTATCAAGCCCCTGAAGGCAGGCCTGCCATTGCTCGACAAAACGATCATTACCCATATTTTTGTTTTGTATACGCATATTCTTACTTAAGCCAAATAAAAATGACATAAATACATCACGGTTTCAGGCTAAACGCAGATACGTAACCTGATTCAAACACATAACATCAGATATGCCGTTAAATCCGCACAGGCCTTTGCTGCCTGACTTTTATTCACAAGCTACGAATAAAAGAAGCAAAGGCCCAATTTCTATCTCAGATTTAAGGTAAGATGTTAATACGTTCGGATAACATCAAGTGCTTGAAGTCACGTAATCTTGTTGATATCTGTGTACGTTTCAACCAGCGATCTGTGCCGTCATATCTGGGTTGATACGCTTTACGGCCATGAGCACAACGATAATTATCAATAAAGGCAATTTCACCTGGGCTTAAAACCAAGTCGAATACCCCCGCCTCAGTTAATGCCTCCAATTCGGCAACAGCTTCATGCTCTTCGGTATTCAAAGCCGCTTTGTCCAAATACAAAGGGTCATAGCGCATATAAGTATTATTTCCCCCGCCAGTAAGAAGCGGACAAATGGTATAGTTCTCATCACGTTCTTCTTTCGACAAGCAAGGACGATCGTTGAAAATACGGAATTTGTTTTTCTTTAAGATAGAAACTGCTTTTTCGCTGAGCTTTGAAAAATCCGGTACTGATACGCTGGTCGGGACTCGGTAATTGTTACGAATACACATAAAACCGATGTAATCCGCACGGTAATCCAGTGAGGTATCCTCAGTATGCAGTAATAGATCCACAGCCCCTGTACCTAATTGCTTACCCGCGTCCTTTTTGATTGGAAATATTTCCTGAACCAACTTTCCTTCTTGTAAATCAGAAAAGCCAACCACATCGCCACATAAATTCGACATCAGACAACAGTAATAGTCATAGTCGCTGTTCGTATTGTAGACATCCTTCCAATGGTTTGGAGTTGGTCCCATTTTCTCGGACATATCAGGAAATCCCTTTATCACAACCAGTGGATATCCTTGATTGCGGAACTTTTTTAATTCAATACGCAATCGGGTTGGTAAGGACTCAACCCATTCCGGTAACGTACTCACAAAATCTTGATCATCGGTAGAGTGATAACGTTTTTGTAATTGTTCAATGAGAGCCTGAATCTCATCAACTTCTGAATTTGACAATTCAATTGAATATATAGATTGGTTCATTGTTATTAACCCTTATTGTCATAAATTACCGTAATGCGGTTGCAAGCCTTTCTAACCCTTGCTCGATAGCATCCATCGATGTGGCAAAAGAAATACGTACATGTCCATGATAAAGACAAGCTTCAGCCGGGATCAGGGCAACGCCTGCATGCGTAAGCAGGTATTCGCATAATTGGGTTGCATTGCGACAACGGTCATTGAGGTATTTTTCGACATTTGGGAACAAATAAAATGCACCAGAAGGAAGCTCACACTCGAAAAGTTCACGGACATATCGATATGACAGATCTCGTCGTTGTTTAAGTATTTCCAGCCTTTCCTGATATAAATCTTTTGGCATTTCAAGTGCTGCAATGGCACCGTATTGTGCAAATGTACAAACATTATCAGTCATGTGACCGTGCAGATTTGATATCCTATTGATTAATTCAGAATGGGCGATCATATAGCCAATACGGTATCCCGTCATGGCGAAGCTTTTGGAAAATGTTTGTACCGTTATAATGTATTCGTTGTCGTCAATTGCGGCTAAGCTATGATGTTCAGCATCAAATACAATTTGTTCATAGGTTTCATCAGACAATACGAAAATCTGTTTTCCTTTAATAAATTGACACAGTGACTGTAATGCTGATTTTGAATAAACAGCTCCTGTCGGATTATTCGGTGTATTAATAATAATAAGTTTGGTGTTTTCAGTAACAGCCTGTTTGATTTTTTCAACATCCAAATCTGCACCAATGTTTTCAATTAAAACCGCTTTCCCTCCGGCTAATTTTACTGCTTCAACATAGGTTTCCCAGCAAGGAACAGGAATAATAACCTCATCATCGGGTTCAATTATTGTTTGTAGTATTTCATAAATTATCTGTTTAGCTCCATTTGCTACAAGGATGTTTTCAGACGTTGCTTTTATTTTATTGTCTTCAAATACTTTTTGGCAAACCCTCTCTTTTAATTTAGGTTCACCATTAAGCCAACTATAACGGGTTTTGCCATCTATCAATGCGCGGATAGTTTCATTGATAATAATGTGGCTGGTATTGAAATCCAGTTCCCCTTCATTTAACCCAATGATGTCATGGCCTTCACTTTCCAATTGAGAAACGATATCTGACAAGCCGGATGTTACTGAGGCATTAATATTTTTTGATCTACCTGCAATGCGAGATAATAGATCACTTTCTTGTATTATCATGAATATCTCTATCTATTTATGTATATTTAAATAATTAATCGACAGTTTTAGAAGGAATAATTTCATTATTTACGTGTTGATTAACATCATAATTCAATACAGTTGGCGGCTTGATGTATTCTGTAATATCTAAATGTTGTTGCTTATAATTCTTAGCAATAACGCGACCATCTTCATGAGTGTTGATATATGTCTGGTTAATAGCTAACTTACCTAATGTGGTTGTGACAACATATTGAGGTACACTAAAACCTGTTTCGAACCCTATCATCGCATCCATAATTTCTTGCCCTTTCTCCAGTGTTGTCATGAAGTGAGAAACACCAGATACGTTGTCGCAATGATATAAATAATAAGGACGAACCCTGATTCTCAAAAGCGCCTTAAGCAATGCGCGCATCGTTTCCACATCATCATTGACGCCCTTTAACAAAACAGACTGATTTTGCACTGGGATACCGTGCCGCAGTAGCCGATCACAGGCAGCAGCCGCTTCTTCAGTCACTTCTTTGGGATGATTGAAATGGGTATTAACCCAGATTGGATGGTATTTTTCCAACATCTGACAAAACTTTTCTGTCACTCGCTGAGGAGCAAATACGGGATAACGGGTTCCAATACGAATGATATTAATATGCTTGATACTTCTCAGCCTTTTGATAATAGCCTCAAGAAACTTATCATAATGTATTAAGGGATCACCCCCCGTCAGGAGAACATCGTCAATTTCGGGATGACTCTCAATATAAGCAAAGTCTTCTTCATATGATGCAACGAGATCTGAACCAAAATAGGTTCCATTAACATCGGTTGTGTGAAATTTACGTGTACAATGACGGCAATAAACCGGGCAAGTATCAGAAACAAGTAACACAATCCGATTTGGATATTTATGAATCACTCTGGCTGTTTTAAGATTTGAAACATCTCCCACAGGATCATTGTCAGAGTTTGTTTCAACTTTCATTTCTTTTAAATGTGGAATTGTCTGCAATCGAATTGGACAATTTTCATCATGCTTATCCATAAGCGATGCATAATAAGGAGTGCTCTGCCACAGATATTTTCCTTTAACGGCTTCAATGGCTTTCTTCTCTCCATCAGTTAACGCAACCCACTTTTCCAGATCCTCAGTCGTTTTAATTAAGTTACGTAATTGAAACTTGGGATCATTCCATTCCTCATCACTAAAAGACTCTTTACTTAAGAACATATCATCTTCCTCATGAGCTTTTTAATACTCTCTTAGGCGTGGGCAATGGTCAAGCCACAAAAAATTTGCAGCAAGCATAATAATATGGCTACCGTACCGACAACCAGTGGGTTATATTTAGGAGTTTAGAATCACAAACATGCGCATTTATTTACAGGAAGGCATGATACTGTGTGTTTTAGTAACCTCTTAATTAATTTCTTGATAAGATTTATATTAGCAATGAAATATAAATAAATTTTTTGGCTTTGTGGATTTTAAAATAGATACCCCCATTAAAAATGAGTGTCATTTAAAATAAATAATTAACACTATTAAAAATAAACAGAGGTTTTAAAGGAAAGATTTTTCTTTAAAAACAATCAACAAACTAAAAAATAAGTGTCCAAAATAAAAATTGGGCTATTTTAAAATATAAAACGTAACCATTAAAAATCGCACTCTTTTTTTAAAAAAAACACACTAAGAACCTATTTTATTAGGTCCTAAATCTCTCACAATTTACAGGGTATCACCAGCTCTTGGGGAATAACTTGAGCTGGCACATAAGAATCTATGGTCACTATATGAACGCATCCCGTTTGCAAGACAAAAATCATGTTGACATCGACGG
>NZ_LFCV01000100.1 GCF_001037465.1 Xenorhabdus khoisanae | reverse complement strand
CGAACGCTTTCTTATTGTCGCTTCTTGCAGCTTGGTGTTCCCCGTGAGTACGGGGATAAACCGCGACTTTATCAGCTTGTATTGCCTTGCATGGGGTGTTCCCCGTGAGTACGGGGATAAACCGGTGTTGCGATGGTTTCAGACGTAGGTGGCTATCGTGTTCCCCGTGAGTACGGGGATAAACCGCGTTCACCCGATTTGCGTAAACCAGTTCGCCGGTGTTCCCCGTGAGTACGGGGATAAACCGCAGCATTGTTAATGTTAATTGAATCTGGGTGGGTGTTCCCCGTGAGTACGGGGATAAACCGCAGCATTGTTAATGTTAATTGAATCTGGGTGGGTGTTCCCCGTGAGTACGGGGATAAACCGGAATTGCCATTATTCAGCCTCCTGCGCCTGAGCGTGTTCCCCGTGAGTACGGGGATAAACCGAAAAGCGCCGTTCCCGCCAGTATTGCCGCGACGTGTTCCCCGTGAGTACGGGGATAAACCGATCTCTTATGTTCGCTCCTGCTGTGCAACATAGTGTTCCCCGTGAGTACGGGGATAAACCGTGAGCCTTTACGGGAATACCCGATTGCCTGAGGTGTTCCCCGTGAGTGCGGGGATAAACCGCTATGTCAACTCAAGGTTCAAGGGAGAGTAGCGTGTTCCCCGTGAGTGCGGGGATAAACCAATTATAAAAGACTTGTTAACCGATTTTTTGTAGCTTAGAATCAGACCAGTTAACAGGTCTTTTAGTGAGGAATTATGGCTAATATCATTTTGAGCGACATGGCTGCCAGCATCAGTGAATTAAAGAAAAATCCTATGGCAACTGTCAGCGCAGGGGAAGGTTATCCGGTCGCTATTCTGAATAGAAATCAACCTGCATTTTATTGTGTTCCTGCGGAACTGTACGAAAAAATGTTAGAAGCTCTTGATGATCAGGAATTAGTTAAGATAGTGAAAGAACGGGAGAATCAATCCTTAGTTGATGTGGATTTGGATCAATATTTATGAGTTATAAAGTTAAATTTAGGGAAGATGCTCAAAAAGAATGGAATCGTCTGGATAACACTATTCAACGACAATTCGCTAAGAAATTGAAAAAATGTTGTGAAAACCCATACATCCCTTCCGCAAAACTAAACGGAATGCCGGATTGCTATAAAATAAAATTGAGAGCTTCCGGCTTTAGGCTGGTTTATCAAGTGATTGAAGATAAATTAGTTATTGCTGTGGTTGCTGTTGGTAAACGTGAGCGGAACGAAGTGTATAAACTTGCAAGTAACCGCATAAAGTAATAATCAATTTAATAATTCCATTTTGACATCATAACATTATGAAGTATTTAACACGATTTATCCTTCTGTTTTATAAATACTTTTTAGAGAAAAAAAATTCTACCATTTTTTTAGGCTAAAAAACAGCCGAATTCTTCCTTCTATTTTTCTTACCCATCTTCTGTAAATTTGATAACAAGATAGGAAAGTTAGTCCAAACATAGCGAAGAAAAATGCAAAAAAGAAAGCATTGCCAGTAATAGCATCTATACTTTTTTGACCAAAGAAAAATGCGTAAAATTGGAACTCTCCTAACCTTGTAATATGGGTGTGTTCCCCGTAAGTACGGGGGTAATCCGTTGTTATTCGTCCTTTTAGTCGTTATCAACTTATGTTCCCCGTAGGCACGGGGATAAGTGCTTATTTAGACAACAAATCTATACACTATAACAGCTTGAATAATTGCTAATTGAAGTCGTCATGTTTTTCGTAATTTATTATTTTCTTTTTTAAGTTGTTATTTTATTTTTTTAAATTGTTTTTCGTTTTTTTAGTTGTATTTGACTTCCTATAAACACGAGCTACTCTTTTACAATAATTGAATAGAAAATCCCCATAAGAGGTCAATAATGAAACCTTATCCACTTGAACGAAAACAAGCTATCCAAGAAAAAATGCTACCACCTCATAACATCAGTATTTCTTTCTTAGCTAAAACAGAGGGAGTTTCTAGAAACACGCTAAGGCGATGGTTCAAAGAAGCATTGAATTCAATAATAATCCAGCATCCAAAAAAAATTAAAAAACAGGATAAAGCATCAACACATAAAGGCAAAGCGTTGCCAGAAAAAGACTCTCAGGAGTTATTGCAAGTGATTATTAAAGTCAAACGAAATACCAAAACTTAGATCATGACTCTACAGGATTTTCATCCTGTACCTGTTCACATGATTCTAAATGTGATCAATATTCCATATAAGAAAAAACACTAGTGAGATAACAATATAAAATGGTGTAACCTATCAAAATCAGTCATTAAATAGAAACATTTAACTACCTTTTTAATTAGAACGCTATTTTTAGCACAGGAAAACCCTTTGAGCACTAACACCACAACAGAAACAATGTACTGGAATCGCATGGTGCCAGAACTGACTGTGACTGATTTCCCTGTTTCACTTGATTTCTATCAGAGAATATTGGGCTTCGAAATATTAATTCAGCGAGAAGATCCCGATTTTGCTTATTTAGGTTTAGGCAAAGCACAATTAATGCTGGAGGCATTTCATGACAGTGGCTGGAATACCGGAGAACTCAGTAAACCTTTAGGGCGTGGTATTAATTTGCAAATTGAAGTTGACGACATCACACCAATTCTGGCAAATCTGGAAATTAATGGAATCACGCTTTTTCGCCCAGTGGAAGATAACTATTACTATATAGGTGATACTCAAGCCTGTCAGAGAGAGTTTCTTGTTCAAGATCCAGATGGTTATTTACTTCGTTTCAGTCAATATATCGAACACAAAGAAGATCAATAACAGTTCATTAATGGAGCACGGTTATTATTTTATTTCACCGTGAAAAAACATGCCTGAATTAATAAATAGTTTTGGCTACCTCACGCGATATTGGGGTAAAGCCAAAAAGAATCCCTATTCTGACGAAGACTACCATCTTCTGGCTTATCACTGTCTGGATGTTGCCGCTGTGGGGCAATTATTATTGGCACCACAAAAAAAACTGACGCAAGATCTCGCAGAGTTTTTGGAATTATCACCAGAATCATTACAGAATCTATTTTCGTTTTTTCTGGTACTACATGATATCGGTAAATTTGCCTCTGCATTTCAGCAATTATATTCTCAGGAAGGTACTGACCTCATTAAACCTGATCAGCATAAACCCTACGATTCCCGACATTTCCGGCATGATCGACTGGGGCTGTATTTCTGGAAAAAGATTCAGGATGAAGTTCTGTTTGCATTGGTGGGAAATGACAACCTGCAACCCAGAGAAAAAGACCGTGCCCAAGATGCGTTGATGATTTTAATGCAGTGTATGCTCGGGCATCACGGTAAACCCATTGATGAGGGTAATTGGAAAGATATTGTCGATTTTACTGAATCACAAAATACTGTTGATGCAACAGCATTTGCCCATGATCTGCTTAAACTTTTTCAACCTCATCTGCCACTGGAAAAGCTGCTGTCAAAAGAGTGGCAACAAAAACTGAAACAAGTAAGCTGGCAACTTGCCGGTATTGTGGTATTGGCGGACTGGATAGGTTCCGATTGTTATCATTTTCGTTATCAGACCAAAGCCTTTCCACTGGAAAAATATTGGCAATTTACCCAAAAACAGGCTCAAATTGTCCTGAATGACATTGATATCCTGAATACCCCTCTGATATCTCCGTATACCTCTATTCAGGAATATTATCAATTCTCTCCCACTCCATTACAAAAATGGGCTGAGGAAGTCCCGATTGATGATGCCCCACAACTTTTTATTCTGGAAGATGTGACGGGAGCAGGAAAAACAGAAGCCGCCCTTGCCCTGACGCATCGTTTAATGCAAACCGGTGCTGCGGACGGTTTCTATTTTGGCCTGCCGACAATGGCAACGTCCAATGCCATGTTTAGCCGCATCGCCAAACATTACCCCCGTATGTTCAACGCCAAAAATGGCAAACTACCCAGTATCGTTCTTGCTCACGGCGCCAGCGAGATGAATGATAATTTTCGTGACATCATCCTGACTTCTGAACACAACGACAGTGATTACACCAGAGACGATATCACCGCGACAGCACAGTGCCACCAATGGCTGGCAGACTCCGACAAAAGAGCATTATTGGCCTCGGTGGGCGTAGGGACTATCGATCAGGCATTACTTGCTATTTTGCCGAGAAAATATCAGTCACTTCGGCTAATTGGGCTAAACCGTAAGGTGTTGATATTCGATGAAATCCATGCTGCGGATGAATACATGTTTGCGTTGCTGGAAAGTCTGTTAAAACTGCATCTGCATCAAGGGGGTTCCGTGGTATTGCTGACTGCCACTCTCTCCTTAAAACAGCGTCAACAATTGGTGGATATCTGGTTATCTGCCAGCGGAATAGCGTCACAGAAATTGCAGGAAACCGCTTTCCCACTGGCAACGCAGGTCACATTAGATCCAGAAAATCCCATTATTGAAACGCCATTGCGCAGCCGGCCCGATGTCTGCCGTACCGTCGCAGTAAAAACCGTGAACCATCTGGATGAATGCGTAAAAATCGCCCTGAATGCCGCTAAAAGCGGGCAATGTGTGGTTTGGGTTCGCAACTCAGTGGGTGATGCGCTACAAGCCTTTCAGATTATTCAATCGCAAATGGATGATCCTGAAAATTGTTCGCTATTTCACAGCCGTTTTATTTTGTATGACCGGAAAATAATAGAAAACCGTGTACTGAATATATTTGGCAAAGAAAGCACACAGGAAAAACGACAAGGGAAGATCCTGATTACAACACAGGTTTTTCAGGAAAGTCTTGATGCCGATACCGATGTGATGATCTCAGATATCTGCCCAATCGACGATCTGATTCAACGAGTTGGCCGTTTGCATCGCCATACCCGTAATGCACATGGCGAATATCAGAAAGGTATTACCGACAATCGCTCTGCCCCTGAATTATATCTCCACGCGCCAGAATGGGACGATCACCCCGAAGCTGACTGGCTGAGCAAAGAGTTCCGCAATACCCAATATATTTATCGTTCAGCCGGGCGCTTATGGCTTGGCTTACGTGAACTACGACGCTTGGGGGCTATTCGCATGCCTGCTGAAGCCCGGACGTTGATTGAATCGGTTTACAGTGAAGATGTTGATGAGCAAATCCCAGAAGAACTCAAGTACAAAGATGGTGAAGCCATCGCTGAAGGGCGGAGCAAAGACGCCATCGCACGGTCGCAAGCCCTGCAATGGCAGCGCTATGAATACAGTAAACGCAGTGCAGGCGGCTGGTATGACGATGACAGAGATATCAGTACCCGATTTAGCGACATCGAAATGGTGAACGTATTGCTGGTTAAACTGACCGAAACGGGAGAACTCATACCATGGGTAGAAGATGAAAAGTTCCCTGTTCAGCTCAGCACAATAAAACTCCCCAAAAACAGATTTGCCGATAAGTTGCAGCCCGTACCAGAATCGCTTTCTCAGGCAGTGGAGCTGTTACAGAACCGATTCAAATCCGCCAAATACCTGCAAATCTGGCTGCCGGAGATTGATCCCAATTTTAGTTACGATCCCAACATGGGTTTTTATGAACCCCCTAAGCAGGAGGCGTGATGAATCTCGTTAAAGATACATGGCTGACTTTTAGAATGAGAAATGGCAGCGAGGAAAAACTGCCGCTGGCGGCAATCTGTGATCCCGCTGTTGTCGATTTCGCCCTGCCACGGGCTGATTTTCAGGGAGCAGCCTATCAACTGGCGATTGGCTTGCTGCAAACGGTTTTTGCTCCCGAAGACAAGTACGAATGGCATGACTTTTATGAAAAAGCCCCGACACAGGCAGATTTGCAAACCGCACTTAATCGGGTGGAACATGCCTTCAACCTGACAGGCAGTGGCCCGCTGTTTATGCAGGATTTTGATTCTCTGGATGGGGCAAAATCAACGGAGATTTCAGGATTACTGATCGAAGCACCGGGCGCAAATACACTCAGGCTTAATACTGACCATTTTATCAAACGCGGTCAATGTGACGTGATTTCCCCTGAAATGGCCGCCATTGCCCTATTCACCTTGCAGATTAACGCGCCTGCCGGCGGTGTCGGGTATCGCGTCGGGTTACGGGGCGGTGGTCCACTGACGACCTTAATTCAGCCGCCAGAATTAGATGCGCCGTTATGGCAAAAACTTTGGCTGAATGTCGTTAACCGGGACCATTGGCGCTACCCCGATCCTGAACTCAATAGTTCAGAAGTTTTTCCGTGGTTGGGTAAAACCCATATCAGCCAAAAAGCAGGTACTGAAATCTACGCGCATAATGTCCATGAACTGCATATGTATTGGGCGATGCCACGGCGGATCCGTCTGGAAGTAGAAGATAAACCTGCCATTTGCCAATTAACGGGGCTGGCAACCGAGCAATCCATTTCGAGCTATCGTACTCAAAACTATGGGAACAATTATTCCGGCACATGGCAACACCCCTTAACGCCCTATCGATGGAATCCGAAAAAACCGGATGAAGAGCACCTTTCTGTTAAAGGGCAACCCGGGGGTATTACCTACAAGATCTGGGATAGCCTGACTTTCTCCGATAATCAATATGGTCAACGAGCAGCGCAGGTTGTCGACCATTTCAGCCAACTCAATGATTATTTTGCGGATGAACAGAGTTCCACCCCACGATTATGGGTTTTTGGCTATGATATGGACAATATGAAGGCTCGCGGTTGGTATTCCACCACGTTGCCTTTGTTTTCCATACCGATTGAAAAGAAAGACGCTATTTTCCGGCGAATTAAAACACTACAAAATCTCTCAATCTATGCACTGACTCAGTGCCGTACCCAAATCAAAAGTGCGTGGTTCAATCGCCCGAATGAAGCAAAAGGCGATATGTCGTTTATTGATGCTATTTTCTATCAACGCACCCAAGCTACCTTCTTTAAAGCTGCACAACAAATTATCAGAAGCCAGCACAAAGTGTCTGCTTTATCCACCAAAGAGGCCGAAATCTGGCTCCATCAACTCAAAAATACCTGCTTTGATCTCTTTGATGAATTCGTGCTGTCAGAAGATACCTCACCCAAAAACCTGCCTAAGAAAATCGAGGCGCGGCAAATTCTGACCAAATGGCTGATGGGTTCCAAAGATATCAAATCATTTATGACAGAACACGATATAGAAACTAAATCATCCAAGAACAAGAAAAAGGAGGTTATCAATGAATAACCTAAGCGAAAGCCGCTTAATGCGTTGGTGGGAAAGCATGTTCTTATCAGCCTCAGAATTGAAAGAAAAAAAGATTATCCCTGCGCCTACACTCTACAAAGCACAACTAAAGCGTTGTCAGGATATTGATGATGTAACTTTAACTGAAGGTTTTCGGGCACTCTGGTTCAGTTTGCTTGAAAAGGATTCTGAAGAAAGCATTAGCGAAGAAAATGAACAAAAAAACATAACACTATGGGCAATGATTGCCGTCACTCTGGTGTATGTAAAAGTAAATACCACGACCAATCTGGCCACCTCCGCCGGAACCAAAACAGAAAATGACAAGCCCATTGTCAGCACGCTCCGTTTCGCTCAATTGCAGGCAGCTAAAACCCCCGATGAATTCATTATGCGTTTGCGGCGCATTCTGCAACAACTCAACGGTCAGGTTTCCGTGCTATCCCTCGCCAACGATATTGAACAGTGGATGGAGGAACACCACCAGTCAAGACCGCATCGGGCCAGCAAACGCCTCAGTGTGCGATGGGCAATGGATTACTACAAAGCCGCGAAATAACCCAAATAACTTTTCATCCAGAATCTCTTTTTATCTATAAGGAATTTTAAATGAGCCAGTTTATTCAGCTACACCTGTTAACTTCCTACCCGCCTGCCAACCTGAACCGTGACGATCTTGGGCGTCCGAAAACTGCCAGAATGGGCGGGGCGGAGAGATTAAGAATTAGCTCTCAAAGTTTAAAACGCCACTGGCGGGTTTCTGATCTGTTTCAGGATGCCCTTGCAGACCATCTTGGTTTTCGCACCAAACGTTTTGGATACCAGGTATATCAACGCTTGCTTAATGGGGGCGTTAAAGAGAAGCAAGCGACTGAATGGGCTGTCGCTATTGCGGAAGTTTTCGGTAAAAATAAAAAAGATGAACCTCTGGAAATCGAACAACTGGCTCATATCAGTCCGACAGAAAAAGAAGCCACCTTTGCTCTGGTCGATAAACTTATCACCGAAAATCGCGCGCCAACCAAAGAAGAGTTGATGCTACTGAGCAAAGAAAAAATAGCTGTGGATATTGCAATGTTTGGCCGCATGCTGGCGTCCAGCCCAGCCTACAGTGTGGAAGCCGCCTGTCAGGTTGCCCATGCTATCAGCGTTCACAGTGTCACCGTAGAAGATGACTATTTTACTGCTGTCGATGATCTCAATGGTGGTAAAAGTAATTCCGGTTCAGCGCATATTGGCGAAGCGGGCTTCGGGGCTGCCCTGTTCTACAGCTATATCTGCATCAACAAATCTTTATTAATAGAAAATCTGGCGGGCAATGAAGCTCTGGCGAATAAAGCGATTGCAGCCCTGACAGAAGCCGCCGTTAAAGTTGCTCCATCCGGCAAACAAAACAGTTTCGGCTCCCGCGCCTATGCCAGTTATGTGTTGGCGGAAAAGGGAGAGTATCAGCCCCGCTCCCTTTCTGTCGCGTTTTTAAAGCCTATTTATGGTGAAGATCAGGCAATCGATGCCATCACAGCATTGGAAGAACAGAAGGATAACTTCGATAACGTTTATGGTGCTTGCGCTGACACCCGCTATAGTATCAATGCCGTCACGGGTAAAGGTCGTTTTACTGAGCTGGTTCAGTTCGTCACTGAGTAAAAAAGAGGCCAAATATGAAGAATTACCTGGTCTTTCGCTTATACGGTGCACTTGCCAGTTGGGGCGTGGAAGCGGTCGGTGAAAGCCGGCCAACAGGCATTTATCCCACCCGTTCAGCTATTTTAGGGTTATTAGGTGCTGCACTTGGCATTCGACGTGAAGATGATGCACAACTTGCCGCGTTGCAGCAAAGTGTCAGAATCGCCATTAAACAGACCGTTTCCGGTTCATTAATGCGGGATTACCATACAGCCCAGGTTCCCTCTCAAGAGAAAAAACAGACGCACCTGACCCGCAAAAGTGAGTTGAGCGATAAATCTAAATTAAACACGGTACTGTCTTCACGAGACTATCGTACCGACGGTACGTGGATTATCGTCATTTCATTGACTGAACAGGCCACGCTCACACTTTCCGCCTTACACAGTGCATTAAAGAAACCCGTCTTTACGCTCAGTCTTGGGCGAAAATCCTGCCCATTGGCACTGCCGATGATGCCGCAACTGGCAGAATATCCGTCATTAAAATCAGCGCTTGATACTCCCTTTCCTCCCTTAACCCAATCAGAGAAAGCCGACCGCTATTGGCTGGGTTATCACAATGTAGTGAGCTACTTCTGGGAAGGAGATAAAAACGAGATCGACATTCCCGATACCACAATACTGACGCATCAGCTCTGGGATGATCCGCTATCACGCAGCCGCTGGCAATTTACACAGCGCATAATGCATCAGGTATCCGTAATGGAGGGGACAAAAATGGAGGAAACAAATGTATCTGTCTAAAGTCACGTTGCGGCCTACTGATTATCATATACAGCCACCGTCGCGACGGACAAAAAATGATGTCTATGCTTCCCACCAAATGTTGTGGCAACTGTTTACGGAGCAGGAAGAGCGTAATTTTCTCTTCAGGGAAGAGACGAATCTGAGCGGTAGGCCGGAGTTTCTGGTGTTATCCATGACCACACCGATAACCCATTCACCGCGCTTCCAGATTCAGACCAAGCCTTTTGTACCCAAGTTACATAATGGGCAAAAACTGGCGTTCAAGCTCCGTGTTAATCCCACGGTCTGCCTCACCGATAAAGATTCAGGCAAACAGCGCCGCAATGATGTCTTGATGCATGCCAAATACCAAGCAAAACATTCTGGCGTTAGCGCGGATGAGATTGAATCCTTGATGACACAAGCCGCCCAAAACTGGATACAGGATGAGAAACGGCTTGCCCAATGGGGTATTCGTTTTGATTTCCCACCAGATATTGAGCACTATACCCAACATCGCAGCTTCAAAGCTTCAGGCCAGAAAGTGGCATTTTCCAGCGTGGATTTTCAGGGCGTGTTTACCTTGTCAGACAGCGCGCTTTTTCTGGAGCAATACCGGAAAGGGTTTGGCAGGGCAAAATCGTTTGGGTGTGGGTTAATGCTGATAAGGGCTTTGTAATTTAAGGATATTGTAATGGCATTCATTCCATTAAAACCCATTCCCATCAAAGACAGAAACTCAATGATCTTTATCGGAATGGGGCGTATTGATGTCAAAGATAATGCATTCGTTGTGATCGATGAAGTCAACGGTGAACGCATGCATATTCCTGTCGGTTCCATCGCCTGCATTATGCTGGAGCCGGGCACTCGCATCAGCCATGCCGCAGTAAAACTGGCCTCAACAACCGGGACATTACTTATTTGGGTGGGAGAAGCGGGTGTCAGGCTCTATTCCGTCGGACAGCCGGGAGGGGCTCGTTCAGATCGGTTGCTTTATCAGGCAAAGCTGGCGCTGGATGAAGACTTACGGCTAAAAGTTGTCCGCAAAATGTTTGAATTACGCTTTGGTGAGCCTGCTCCCCAAAAGCGAAACGTTGAACAACTCAGAGGCATTGAAGGCGCCAGAGTCAGGAAAATCTATCAAATATTGGCAAAACAATATGGTGTAAGCAAGCCTTTATCCTTTGTTTATGATATTGCAGATATTTTGAAGTTTGATACCGTCGTTCCCATTGCGTTTAAAGTTGCTGCGACGAATAGCATCGCATCTGACAGACAAGTCAGAATTGCCTGCCGCGAAAAATTCAGAACAGACAGAATTCTGAAACGCCTTATTCCATTAATTGAAGAAGTCCTCGCCGCGGGTGAAATATCCCCACCACTCCCTCCTGCTGATGCACAACCTCCCGCTATTCCCGAACCAATATCCATTGGTGACATTGGGCACAGGAGCCAATAACTATGAGTATGACGGTCGTCGTAACGGAAGCCGTTCCTCCACGATTACGGGGACGTTTAGCCATTTGGTTACTGGAGATACGAGCCGGGGTCTATGTCGGAGATATCTCTCATAAGATTAGAGAGATGATTTGGGAACAAATCACAGAGCTTACCGAAGATGGAAATGCCGTTATGGCATGGCAAACGAATACTGAATCTGGATTTGATTTTCAGACCTTCGGGGAAAACAGAAGGGAACCGATAGATTTTGATGGCCTGCGTTTAGTGAAATTTAAACCGCTTTCTGAGGATTAATTTGGAGGCGTTAAAAGGTTATTCAAAATGGTAGAATTTTAATCACCGATAAAGTCATTTAAAAACATGTTGTTAAATTTAGAGTGTTCCCCGTGAGTGCGGGGATAAACCGGTGAGGTTTATGTGGCTGCTTGCTTGGATCTAGTGTTCCCCGTGAGTGCGGGGATAAACCGGTTTATATTGGAGAAGAACGACTTGTATTTTCGTGTTCCCCGTGAGTGCGGGGATAAACCGGGGGCACAGTATATTCTGAATATCCATCGGTTGTGTTCCCCGTGAGTGCGGGGATAAACCGGTAAATAAATGGGTACATATATTTCTACGTGTGTGTTCCCCGTGAGTGCGGGGATAAACCGACCCTGCTGACCTGCACATTGATATGACATTTGTGTTCCCCGTGAGTGCGGGGATAAACCGTTCACGCGAAACAAACTGGCGTATCTCTTCACGTGTTCCCCGTGAGTGCGGGGATAAACCGCGTTATTTCCGAATAAACCAGCCTGAATATAGGTGTTCCCCGTGAGTGCGGGGATAAACCGTATCATGTCAGGAGGTAAGCGGGATATTACTAGTGTTCCCCGTGAGTGCGGGGATAAACCGAGACTATTGTTTGTTCAAACACCAGTGCCTGCGTGTTCCCCGTGAGTGCGGGGATAAACCGTCATTGTTCCTACAACTTGATCCTACCAATCGGTGTTCCCCGTGAGTGCGGGGATAAACCGATGTTTTTTTCTCTGAGCTCCTCGGTCATGATGTGTTCCCCGTGAGTGCGGGGATAAACCGTTAGTCGAATCCCGTAAGTTCCAGACCAATACGTGTTCCCCGTGAGTACGGGGTAAACTAGGTTTGATTAAGAATAACTTGTCCTTGTACTACTGAGTCTTCGATCACCTACACCATTGCCAGTAGTAATAGGATAACTAACTATATTGTCACGAGATGATATTGCCCCGAATATACGCATGACTTTCGCAATTAACATTAAATAAAACCGGGGGTATCTTGATGACACATAATAATCTTTCAGGTATCGCTAAAACATCAAGTAACTGTATGCATCAAGATGTAAAGCGGGCAGGTTTACGCGAATGGGCTGGGCTAGCACTTCTCTCTCTCCCAACGATCCTGCTTGGGCTTGATCTGACTTTGTTACATCTGACTCTACCTGTACTAGCAATTGATTTACGACCGACAAGCACACAGGCACTTTGGATTATGGATGCTTACGGCTTTCTAATTGCGGGTTTTCTTATCACAATGGGTACTTTAGGCGACCGCATTGGCCGCCGCAAACTACTATTGATCGGCGCAACAGCTTTCGCCATTGCCTCTGTAATTGCAGCATTTTCCACCAGTGCCTTCATACTTATCGCTGCACGGGCAGCACTTGGCATCGCAGGTGCAACATTGATGCCTTCAACACTGGCACTCATTAGCAACTTATTTACTGATCCGCGCCAACGTGCTCTCGGGTTCGGTATATGGGCAACAATGTTCGGAATCGGATATGCACTGGGGCCGGTCGTAGGTGGGGCATTACTGGAGCAATTTTGGTGGGGGGCAGCTTTTCTTATCGCAGTCCCTGTTGTTGGCCTCCTGCTTCTCCTGGGCCCTTTACTACTACCCGAATATAGAGCACCAAATAGCGGAAAATTAGATCTGTTCAGTGTCGCGCTTTCACTCTCCGCTATATTACCAATGATTTATGGTATCAAGCAGATCGCTAAATATGGCGTCACGCCAGATACAATTGCCTCAATAGCTGTGGGAACAGTTTGTGCCTTTCTGTTTGTGAAACGACAACGCCAACTCACCGATCCTTTGCTCGACCTGACACTCTTTTCCAACCGTGCTTTCTCCGTAGCATTAATCGTGTTATTGGTTGGTTTAGTGGCAGTTGGAGGAGCGATGTTGCTCGTCGCTCAATACCTACAGCTAGTTGTTGGCTATCCTCCTTTTGTAGCAGGCCTATGGATGGGATTAGCTGCATTGGCTATGATCATTGGAGGCATAGCATCACCTCTCGTTGCTCAGTATATTCGGCCAGGCTTCGTAGTTGCTGGTTCGCTTGGTTTATCGGCCGTAGGCTATCTTATGTTTACTCAGCTGGGTAACAATACATACGACGTAATGATTGCTGTTACCGGTCTCGCACTGGCTTATCTCGGAAATGGCACAATTGCAGCCCTAGGCACTGAACTTGTGGTTGGATCGGCTCCATCAGAGAAAGCAGGTTCGGCTTCAGCAATGACTGAAACTGTACAGGATCTTGGCGTTTCTCTTGGTATCGCTCTACTTGGCAGCATAGCTAGTGCAGTCTATCGTTACACTATACTCAACCAGATTCCTGATGACCTTGCAGGAAATATGCGAGAAGCGGTCAGCGATAGCCTGTGGTCAGCTTCCTCGGTAGCATCAGAGCTGCCCGCAGGCTTACTAGTCGAGGCTCAAATAGCGTTCACTTCGGGATTTCATACCGCAGCTGCGATAAGTGCACTCGGCATAGCGATCCTTGCCATATTGGCAGCCATCACTTTACACCGAATTGGAATTTATGATGATAAGCAGCAGTAATGTCACAGGTGCGGGAGATAAAGGACAAAAAACTAATCAACCAACAGGAATCAGATATTAAATCCATAATGGGAGAACAGACCGGTTAAATCATTAGTAAGAACCCACTATCTTGACACTTACCAATGACGTTATAGCATAAGATATCATCCTATTATGAGGAGCAATATTCTTGAGCGATAGAAATCTAGCGCGTACACGAAGTGAGCTCTCAAATTTCCTGATACATCATAGAACAAAGCTCAAGCCAACTGATGTTGGATTACCGACTACAGGTCGTCGCCGTACATCTGGATTGAGGCGCGAGGAAGTAGCCGCACTCGCAGGGATCGGGCTCACTTGGTATACATGGTTCGAACAAGGCCGAGATATTCAAGTATCAGAGGAATTTCTTCTCAAGGTAGCTAAAGCCCTGAAGCTAGATGATATAGAGTGCAGTCATCTGTTCCTCTTAGCTCACCGACGACCTCCGCCACCGGAGGCGTGGCAATGGTTCTCCGTTAGTCCATTAATCCAGCAGCTGCTGGACGATATAACTGTACGGCCCGCTTATGTTCTCAACCTCCGCTGGGATATTATCGCTTGGAATGCCTTAGCTGACCGCCTATTTGGTTTTTCGAACCTCAAGCAAGCTAACCGCAATATTATCCGCATGGTGTTTACCGATCCTGAGTTTCGTTACCGTCTACCTGCGTGGCATGAAGATGCTCCAAAATTGCTCTCACAGTTTCGTAGGGATTTGGTCTCCGTACCTAATGATCCAGGCATGCTATCACTGGTTACTGAGTTAAAGGAATTATCATCAGACTTCCGGCTATGGATTGAGCAACCAGGCACAGAAAACTATAGCCGGGGATTTTCTATCACCTCTGATAAAGATGGTAAGAAATCGGAATATGCTCACGAAACACTTGTTGTCGATGAACATCGACATTTAAGAATGATCGTCTACTTCAAAAAAATCATCACTGATTCGAATGAAATCTCCAATTGAGAACCGTTTTGTCTTATATGAGAACTTTTGAATGGAGGATGAGGAACATACCTGTCAACCAAGTATATTCCTCAGATAAATTGAATAAAGAGATCTTAAACTTATCAATTAATCAACAATTGTCGTTTATCTTCACGTTGGGCATTCTCTGCCAGCATCTTAAACGCTTTCACTGTCCAATATTGTTTTGGGGCAGGTAAGTTTTTCATCTCATTGGTTGGCCATAACTGGAATTCAGCCAGTTTATCCAACGAAATATGCTGATAGTGCTCTGGTAAGGAGAGACGTAACGCAAAGTTTTCTTTACCCAAAGGCATAAGAGGATAGCGATTGTCGTGGGTATCATAATTGCGGTGCAGCACTAAAAATTTCTCAGGAACGCGTTGATAACTGTTCCACCATAAACCATCTACGCTATCAAACATCTCTTTTGTGCCTGACTTGGAATAAGCGCCCAATTCATACAAGGTCGTCGGCAAGATACTTGCCATTGAGGTTGAAAACTGAGCCACAGAGGAAGCATGGCCTTCCAGAATCAGCGTGAGTGCCAGCCGTGCGCCTAACAGATTCGAATAGAGATCTTCCGGGGAAAAAGCCGAAATACCCTCTGAAAATCCCGGAACGGATTGATAGCCATACCATTGTGCAATTTCATGCCAAGCGGCGAGCTGAAACGCAAGTTTAGCCGCTAAATAGGCGCTCAGAGTATAATGTTCAGCGGGATCTTCTGGCGGCGTAAAAGCAAAAAAGTGGATTTTACGCGCCGCAAGTTCATTATCCAGAATTAATTCCCGTTCTTGTCCAAGATAGGCATAAATCTGGCTGAACAAATAGAGTGTATAGTCTGCGGTATCCCTGACATGGGAGATATCAATAAATCCGCCCTTATGTGTATAGAGCAGGCCAACCTTTTCATTGCCTACGCCTAACAACGCAGCACTGGCACCGATAACACTGTCATTGTAGTGATGCTCACCTAACTTTTCGGCTTCAACTATATTGTCGATGTCGTAAAAAGGAATGGGAATATTCCACAGCTGGGCTTTAAGGTTATAACCAAAAACACAGCAGGCTCTCAAGCCTTCCGGTGGTTTAATTGGCGCTAGTACTGGCCAATCTTCCTCTGATTGTTCATCGGTATCGCTGATGAGAACCGGTTTTACAGGCTCAACAGGTTGGGGGTTACCTTGGCATGCTATCAGCAAAAAACTGAGGCACAATGTCATTAACAATCTCAAAACGCTTCCCCAACCTGAAAGTAGAACCCTGTACTGCCCTTACCGACACCAAAATCTAATCTGACATTCATGCGTGGTTTAAACTCGAAACGATAACCAATACCCACGGAAGGCAGCCAGTGTCTGGTTCCTAATTTGGAAGGCGTATCTCCTAATGTCCCGGTGCCTATCCAGCCGACCACACCATGACGCCAGTCAAGTTTGTGCCTTAACTCCAGTTGTGTCGCGAAAATATTATTGTCACGATAACGACCTTCATAATATCCGCGCATTCGCTGACCATTGCCGAGCAGTGATAACTGATTCCACGGCACATCACCTGCGCTGAAACGGGCATAATTATCAAAAGCCAGCACGGTCTTTTCAGATAATTGATGATAGGTCGAGAACTGAAACTGTGTGGTATGGAAACGGTGATCGCCACCCAACTCCGGTGAAAAATAGGTATAAATAATCTCAAACGCCTGCCCGTGCTGAGCATTGGGCAAAAAATCCCGCGTGTCATAACTGAAGTAGGCGCTTACACCGGAACTCATCACAGAACGGCCACCAACGGATCGATCAAAATATCGTTTTGCACCGCTATCCGGATTACTGGCATTGACGGATGAGAAATGCCAGCCTAATCCCATATAAGTGGCGTCAGTGACGCGATAGAGGAAGCGGGGACGAATATCAAATTCCTGAGAATGGTATTTATCTTTATTACCGTTATTTTTACCGGCGCTATAGCCTTTACCCCAATAATAAGTCGGGATGTTATTTAGCGTACCGGAAACAAATAACCGCCATTGGTCGCCGGCAAGAAAATTGTAATTGGTAAAATTCAGGCCAAATGCGCCGGTAGAGGAACCAAAACCGCTAAGCCCCAGTGAGGAAGTTTGGCTGATATGGTCTGAGCTATCAGGGCGATACAAACCGACTACGGCAACACCAATCCCCATCCCCATTTCAGGAGTATAAAAAGGGCCGGGCAATACGCCCCAGTCAATTTTTTTGCGGGCATCAAAATGGTTGCTGCCCCCTAATTCGTTTAACCAACCATCAATTTTCTGCCGATCAGGCAAGATATCAGCGTGTGCTGATGAAACAGTAAAAATAAGCAGGCTGGAAACAACCAGCCTTTTGAGTGCTACGAGATCAAACATTAAAAGCGGAACTCACCGGAAATAAAGAAACTGTTTCGGTTGCCGAAACCGACTTCTGACAGGATATTGAAATTACGGGTGATTTCAACGCGTGCACCAACGGTATTGTTCCATTTATGGGCAAGGTGTTGTTCGACGTCGAATTTAATGTCTGATTGTGCAGCAATTAGACCAAGCCACCCTGATATTTGTGATGGTAACTTATTGAGTTTACTAACATCCCCTTTGAAGCGTTGGGTAATATCTTGATACATAGCACCGGCCCATAATTGAACCTTTGTATTTCCTTGGCCTTCAAATAACGGATTAAAGACAAACTCGTAGCCAAGACGAGGGCTGATGACTAATGCACTGATATCTCCATCTAAAATATCAAAATTAGTACGAGTGTAATTAGTATCCAAGACAGCAAAAAATTGATTATAGCCACCAGCTAGCGTAAAACCTGCACCATAAGTGTTTCCTTTAAAATCGAGAACAAAAGGAACTGCCCCATTATCAAGTTGATTCTGGATATCATCCGAGCCATCATTTATGTAAATACCTTCTAAGCTGGTTTGTGATGTACCTTTGGTTTTCCCATATAAACCATATACATTTAGGAAAGGTAAAACCCAAGAATCTAACTTAAGCATGTGTGATTCACTTTTTTCCCGAGTATCACCAGTGTTAATAGTAATCAAATTTTTTAGAGCCGCATATGCTGGGTTAGTGAATTCAAATTTAATGCTATCCACCACAATATCTTGGCGCATATTCATATAACCATAACTAGCACCAAACGGTTCAGGTAAATCGTAGCCTTTTGCTCGTGCAGCATCACCCCAAATCGGCAGAATACGAGATTCAGATTTGGCAGAATGGGATAAGCTACCATCACTATTCGTTTTCGCAACGCCAGATTCTGACATGGTCAATGAGAAAAGTGGTCGATCACTATCAGCATAGCTATACGAGGCTGCAAGACACAGAGTAGCGGCTAACAATTTGCTGGTGTTAGTTAAGTTCATAAGTAAACTCGCTTCCTATTTTTGACAGTTAATTGTCTACAAAACAAACAATTGAGGATGGAAAGCCGCGTAGGTTATCATAGGTGTTTTTGACAAGCACTAACGAATTATGCTTGTAGGCGAAAAACCACACAATTCAGAGTTTTCGTTCGTTTTACCACCAAATTAAATGTGTTTTCTCCTCCTTATATCTTAATAAAACTAATCATTTACGGTGATGACAATTCACAGTGTTAATTTTTTATTTTCGGTATATTTCAGTTGACTAAAATAATATGAACTACAGAAAATTTTTTATTCCTGTTTATATACTGACTAAACCAAAATAAATCACCATGATGATATTATTGATAAACCTTCTCTGGTATGTAGTGATTTTATTTAATAAGTAGTTATTTTTATGTTTCTTGTATGTAAGAGGTCAGCGTTATCCCTGTAATTATGGGGAACATTCATTAGATGAGATCACAAAGACTCAATGAATGGATGTTTAAAAAATCGGGATGAAATTTGTTCAAAATTATAGCGGGATAAATTTGTCTATTTTATAGGCTAGAAAAATGGTAGAATTTTCCATCTCTAAAAAGGGCTTATAAAACAGTTGGCTATATTTAGAGTGTTCCCCGTGAGTACGCTGTCTCTTGATCACATCTCTAGCTCAAGAGACTGTGCAAGCAGGTACCCCTCAAGGAGGG
>NZ_LFCV01000099.1 GCF_001037465.1 Xenorhabdus khoisanae | reverse complement strand
GTTATAAATAACTCCTTGATTTTAAATGCTTATTTCGTGAGTGTTATTATGGATAACGGTTATAGATGACAGAAATATAAGGAAATTTAATTAAATGGAATAAGCGCCATGATGTTGCAGGGTATGATGTTGAAGGAAATTATCGTGCCGAATTAAATATTAGTTACATAGTTTTATTAATGTAATTTATATTACACCCATATGAAATAGTAGTTATTTAAAAAGAACTGGATCGTGATTAGAATGATAAAATAAATTGACCAAAGGCAAATTAGATGCTAATTATTATATGGAATAACTTGATTTATTAACGCCTGATTCTGTTTTGGTATTGTTAATCCAAGTCATGGGTAGATAATAAAAACAGATGAAATACCTTATGTAATGTAATAACAGAAGGTGATATATTGATTAATTTCTTAATGATAATCAGGCGTTATATTTTTTCTATAATATCAATTCAACAGCTTGCTTTTCAGGTATCGCTTTTCTTACATTTTTAACTTTTCAACTGACAGCTTTCTCGTAAAATGCGCATCACGGTATCTGCTCCGCTGCGATTAGGGTTAATACGGATCATACGATGTTCCAGTGTGGGATCTGTTTGGCGAAAGGTGCCAGAAATGCGGTAAAACAGGGGAGGAATTTCGAATTTTGATTCTGCGCCTACCGGATAAGGCAGTGCTCCGAATGTATGGGCTACGGTGAGTACCCTTTCTGCAATCGGTTCGTGAAATTCCACTAGCAGAACTTTTGATTGGGCATTGGCGAGGAATGCCTGTTTCACTTGTGGCAACTCCCCTTGATTCAAGCGTGCGACCAGTTCGTTATTAACTTCTGCCTGCACTGCATGCATGACGGACGCGAATACCATACCCCGCAAGGCTTCCATTGCCTGATAACCCTGTATCTGGCAGCCACCGGAATACATGCTGTGGCGAAGGTTATCAATGATTGCCTGTTCTCCTACAACAATCCCAACCCCTTGTGGCCCCAATAATTTAAAACAAGAGAATGTGGAAAGCGTTGCGCCATACTCACAACCAATCTGTGCCACTTTCATCACCGCATAATTATCGTCCACTAGTGAAGGAATGTGATATTGATTCAGCGTGTCAATCACTGCTTGCAGAGAGTAACTGTCAGATATCTTCTGGCGTGTGTGCTGGACAAGACAAGCCACAGGCTGGTATTGCCGGATGGCCGCCACAATTTGTTCCGGGTGATTGAAATCCGCCTGAACGATGTTTAATCCCATCTGTTCAATCGATACTTTAGTGGTGGGATAAATTGGCGCATTATGTACAAGCAATGTTGCATGGGGGCTGACTAAGGCGGCCAGCCCCGCACGCAATGCGCCGGTTCCTGCTCCATTGACAAAAGCTGCTGTTTCAGCGCCAAAAAACTCTGCAATTACAGCCTCAATGCGTCGCGTCATGCGTGGCTGGTGCAGATCCGGGACTAAGCCCAGATCACCTTGCGAAAGAAAATCAGCACCCGGAAAATGACGACAGATAATATCCACCAGCTTGAATTGCTGCTGTTGTGCTTGTGCCATCGTCATGCTTTGCAATGGATAGGTTTTCATTTTCTTATTTTATTCCCAGCAGAAAGAGCAAGTTCGCAAGAATACCCACGGTAATTGTTGCGATTGGGCCGATAGCCATTTCCACTAAAGGACGTTTAGAGGTACGGTTGAGCAGGTAGATACCCGCCACGATCATAAAGCCCATTCCCGGCAGAATGGCGTTGGAGGCAATCATAGCACCAACCAGCAAGGCCACTTCGAGCATTTTAGTGATCGCGGTACGAATGTGTCCGCTACACGCTTTCACGCCAGGGTATTTATCCAGCCAGATTGCAATTTTCGCCAGCAGCTGGATTTCGATGAACATGGTGATACCACCCGCAACAAAGGCAATCCACGGGTTGTTGGTCGCCAGCCCCGCCACAAATACGAATTTCATGCCATTCGGGCTGTAAACGCCGGTCGCTATCGCTGTTGTACCCACTAATGGAATAAAACCAATGGCACGTGCCAATGCTACCAGCAATGCGTTTGTCTGCTCGCCTTGCGCCATCAGTTGCAAGGAAACCGGGCCTTCCGCCAGCAGGCTGAAAGACATGGTTGCCGCACTGGCGGTCAGGCCACCACACAGAATCAGCAGCCACTTGTTTTTCTGGATGCGTTCTATACGGGTTGAGAACAGGCCGACCAAGACTTCATTGGCTCCTTTTTGCTCTGTCGATTGAGCAGGACGCTCGCGCATCGCAAAGTAGAACATGGCAATCATCGATAGCAGCAATGCAGCGCCGTTAGGGTCAATGCTGACGGGTTTTTCGATCATGCCGCCAAAGCTCAATGGGCCAATTGCTTTGGTGGCTAGATAGCCAACCAGTGCAGTAAGCATGACTAATAGACCTTTGCGATAGCCATATTGATAACCGACGACCATGGCAGGGAATAGGGCAAAGCAAGCCACAATCGGATCACCGACTTTTTTGAGGTCATCGGTGAAATTGACGGGCAGCAGGGCAAACAGTTCTACCACCGAACGCAGGCCGGCCAGCAAGGCAATGGCATACAGGGCACCGATGATACCAGAGGCGATAAAGCCTCTTCGGCTGTTGGCACACCAGATGCCAATCATGTCAGTGCCGAGTAACAGACTGTGAACCAGCACAATGGGAGCGGTGAGTGAAAAGGGAATACCAAAACCGACAACTAAACCAATGCTCAGAGCGAAGCTGGTTGCGGCGAGTACTTTTCGGCTCATCCGTCCTTCAAGGTATTCAGGCAATAGAGGACGCAGGCCATCATGGAAAACAGCGATACCGCGGTTTGCCATCATGGCAGCAATAGCCCCGATTGCTGCCAATAATCCCGCTTTGAAAGGATCAACTTCCATCAATCTGATCAGGAAATCATGAAGATGCTGCATGATAGGTTCCTTATAGTGAGATGATGGTGTTAATTATCACTGGCAGGACGATCTCAATATCTTGTCCTGTGAAACCAAATGCTTTTTTACCTGCTTTCACGTGAGCAATAATTTCATCGTCAGACAGAATTTTGCCCGGCATGCCTATGGTGGCACATTGTTCGAAGCCGATAAGGGCGATTGCGATTGCCAATGCACCACCACCACCGGTGTTGCATGCGCCAAAGTAGTAATCTGCATCGCCATTTTTAATTGCCATAGCGGCTTCGATGTCATTCATGACTGTAATGGAAGTGGCTTTATCTCCTGCTAATTGACGAATATTCTCGGCTATCGCCTCTTTCTCTATTTGCCCACCAATGACAAATCTCATGCTGTTATCCCTCTTTTTGTATCTTCTATCGGATTGCTTTTAAAAGTTATTTTTTTATTTTCTTGAACACGTTTTTTTAAAAACCTGGTTTTTGAAAACCTGTTCTTGAAAACCTTGCCTTGGAAAACTCAACGTTGGAAAAATCGTACAGGATTATCGCGTAGCATTTGGTCTATCTGCGTTTGGGAAAAACCAGCTTCCCGCAACATAGGAACGAATACGGTTAACAGATAGTCGAACCCGTTTCCCCCATTGCTTTTTAAATGAGAGCGGCGAGTGATATCTTGAGAAAGCATTACTCGCTCAAGTAACCCAAACTTGGCGATTTCCTGCAACATGGCAATGCGTCGGCTGTCTGGGTAGTAATTATTTTTGCCGATGGTATCGAATTGTACCCATGCCCCGGCTTCCAGCAACGGAATGATGGTATCCAGATTATCTTTAAGGTCACAATGGCCGATAGCCACATGTTTGGGGGATACGCCAAATCCTTCTAGCAGCATCAATTGTTCGAGCCCCATTGTGCCCAATGTGGTATGGGTGGAAATGGGGCAACCTGTGGCCTGATGTGCCAGAGCGGCGGCGGCAAATACTTTTTTCTCATTTTCGGTGATTTGCCCGAGACTGGAACCTATCTCTGCGATCACCCCGGCTTTTAATTCGGTGCCATCAATGCCGATTTCGATCTCTGAGATCATCTCATCGGCGATCGTCTGTACACTCAATTCACTGAAATGGGCTGGGAAAAAGGGCTGTTTATAGTAGCCTGTCGAGGCGATGATATTGATATGGGTATCACGCATTAAATCCAGTAGAAAAACCGCATTGCGTCCCATGTAACGGTTAGTCATCTCCACGATATTCCTTACCCCGAGGGTATAGAGATGATGCAGCTCATCAACGATCAGATCATATTGATCCAATCGGCAATCAAGGTTGCTTTTTGCAACAGAAAGATCGATATGCAGATGCTCATGTACATAGGTATAGCCAGAGGCGTCAATGCGGCTATCTGTTTCTATTGCCAAATGATGATTTACGGTTCGATTTTCTGATGAATGTTGCAGTGTGTACCCCCGGCTTTTAACTCGATACCTTTGATATCCCACGGCCCGAGTGTGCCTTCAACTGCATTAATGCTGGATGAGGAATACGAAGCGGAATGTGTGGGCGTATCCCCAGTCTGGTTGTAGTATCCCATAAAATGTTTGCTCAGGATCATGCGGTAAATCCACTATAGCGAAAATAACATTATTTAATGACGGAATATTATTATATGTAATACCTATATTGAGGGATTATTTAGAATAGCCACTATTTTTCCAATTCCCTTGGCTGTCATAAATGCCTTCAAGTTTTGGAGAACCTGATTGAATACCTGAAACAAGAGCGACATCACTGCGAGTCACGAAAATTTGAGGGCGGAAACACATGATCACAGGACTACCGATAGGATGAGTGCCTGACAGCGGGAGGTTGTAATCAATGCAGGGTTCTCCCAATCGCAGTATGCGCACTTTTTTGGGAGAAATCGTGTGCTCATGGAAAACCAGTGCATGTTTCATGTGCCCACGTTTATAGTAACCGCCACCGTAGCAGTAACTATTGCCATCGTAGTGATGAGAGACTTCCGTGACATAGACCATAGCAACATGTTCCGGCTCTTGACCACTGATATTGGCGGGGACAGTTCCGGTCAAGGCATGGCCCGGTTCCAGATGGGTGGCACCGTATTTGGACAGTAATGGAATGGTGTTACAGCTTGATGCTGCCGGGGCATTGATTTGTGAAAGGTTAATTCCGAGTTGTTCGAGTCGGTTTCGTGCACGAATGAGGGTCAGCAAATTAGTGGTAGGTAAGGTTGTCTGGTACCGTTCATCCCATGATAGACAAGGGAAATGAGTCAGGCCGCTCAATTTAATGCCGGGCATATGTTTTAAGGCATCCACGGTGGCATCGAGTTCACTGAAGGTGATACCCGCTTCTTGACCGGGGAAAGCAATATCTCGTTTATCAAATATTTTCAGCATGACGGGCTGAATTCGTCCCAATTTCTCCGCAGCATCCGAAATGGCTTGTGCTTTTTCAAGCGAATATACTGTGATGATATCTGGCTTATGCTTGAGCATGGTTTCGATTAAATGTGTCGGTGTTTGCACCAAGTGGCCGATGTGGCACAGTGGTACACCATGCTGGCTCAGGCTATAGGCTTCCCTGAAATCGACAGCAACAACGCCGCGATAACCGAGCTCAACCAATTTCTTGGTCAACCATGGATTGCGCCCGATTTGTTTGGTCATCAAATAGAGTTCAATGCCATACTGCTCTGCGACTTGTAGTAAGCGCCGACCATTATTCAAGACCTGATCGACATCAATGATGTAAGTATCTGGTAAAATGACGCCCTGTTGCCAAAGCTCTTTTGCAACTTCAATCAATTTGGGGTTCTGTTTTTTCAATGCGTCAATAAACATAGGCTTCCCTTCATATCTGTCTGCAAAGCAGCAAGGCTGTGTAAGAATTAAAATTTTCTGTGGAGATTAATCTTCATTTTTTTGAATATTTATAATGGAACCAAAAGCTAGTCACTTTCGATCGAAAGCATTAAACCATATAAATTCACTAACAGATAGCCTTCTTCACTGGGATCTAGCTTCACTTTGAAGTTTTCTATCAAAGAGTGATGAATTGTCAGTAATCGATTGTAGTCTTCAGATTGCTCAATGTTTGACAGAATGTCTTTATCCAGAGGAGAGACCTTTTCACCGCGACGTGAACGCATAAAAGCACTTGCCATATGGGTAAGCGCCATTTCGCCTTGCGGGTGATGGATAGGGATACGCCAGGTATCTTCCAGAGCATGCACAACATTCAGCATGTCATCGTAGATATCTTGGTCGATGACACCACCTTGCAACAAGATAGTTAAGCGTTGTTCTACCATTGCTTTTTGTTATACGTCAGTATTAATAAACAGTTTATTTTGATTGTTAGAGTGTCAATAAACGGGCTCGATGATGCCTGCTACGACATTTCGTTGATGAGTCAGTAAGACTTCCTTATCAACCATAGTATGCAGGAGTTGCTGGATGGGGATATTATCCTTGCGGGCAAGGATAACGGCTTCAGAAGCCTTGATAAAGCATTCGCTGTTATCCGGGAGTTGCGTCATCAGGCCCTGTACTATCAGTTCGTGGCCTTCTCCGACGTTCCAGATGGCCGCATCAATGTGGCCTTTGATGATTTGATTCAGGCATTCATGGTAAGAAACCTCGACCAATTCAATTTCTTTTCCGGCAAAAAATTGCTCTGTCATTATTTTTTGGTCTGCTGAGGTACTGTCTAATCCCACGCGGCGAATGGATTCCATTTCGCCATGACGAAAGATTAGCCTATGCCTGTCTGTGTAACTTTGTGTCCCTAGTGAAAGCGCAATATATAGATCTTTATTTTCTGGGTGCTGCTCTGCGGCAAGTCTTGATGTTACGGCTAAGTCGTAAACACCATTCAGTAAACATTCAATGCGGATATCTGAGCCACGCATATGCGCAAAGTAGAAAGGAACACCTGCACATTGTGCTTTTAAACCACTTGCCAGCCCTTCATAGGCACGGGTATAAGGAAGAGGCATTGCGCAGACCACATTGCCGATATCGGCATATTCCAAGAGTAATTTGTGGTTTATCTGAGCAAGGAAACTACCATTACGACCACGACGCTTAATTCCAACCGCCTGTACTTGTTCGAGAGATTTTAATGCTGCTTGCATCAAACCCACGGACAAATCGCATTCTTTAGCCAGTAATTCAATGGTTTTCAGCCGGTTACCACATTGTTCAGAGAGGAGATAACGGGCCAGAAAAGCCTGTGCAATCCCCTCTTTTTTAATGAATGTTTGACTTATCATTACAAGTTGTTATCCATTCTCGTTTATATTCATAAATTTGAACATAAACCGCAACAAGCGAATTAAAGAAAGGGGATTAATATCACAATTATTAAAAAAATGAAAATTTAAAAAATAATAAAGTCTAATATTATCAATATTTTGAAGATATATTTTTATTTTGCCCTGAAGATATCAAAATCGTTATTATGGGAGAATATAGGGAATGTGGGGGAAATTTCTATGCCAGATCACTGTATTTTTCTTTCTGGATGGTGATTTTTGCTACACTATTTGTCACGCGATAGAATAATTAGGTTATGTTCTTTACGTTATTATTGTATGAATCAATAAAATATCCTGTTGGATGTAATTTATCTAAACGCAGCAAAACTTAGCTTTTTCTGTTGTTATGCGCAATAAAAAAATCTTGTTTGTTTCAGGATTTTATTTTAGTTTCATATTTTAAGTTGTTTCTATCTATACCCAATGAATTCCTAGCTGTGGCGCAGTTAATAAAGCTATTTTTTGAAAGATGAAGTATATATATCAAAAGGTTGCCACCTATGAAAATTACTGCCAATCATATTTCGATTGAAGTTGAAGATAGTGGTGGGGAAACACGCCCAGCCGTTTTGCTTATCATGGGGTTGGGAATGCAGCTTATTGACTGGCCTGATGAAATAGTAAACCTATTAGTCGCGGCCGGGTTTCGCGTAATCCGTTATGATAACCGTGATGCCGGGTTAAGCCAGCAATTTGATCACCTCCGGCAGTCCACATTTTTTTGGCAAAAACTCCGTTTTCGTTTGGGGTTGCCGGTCCGTACTCCTTACAGTATGCAAGATATGACAGATGATGCCTTGGGAGTACTCGATGCGTTAAATATTTCACAAGCTCACATTATTGGTGCCTCAATGGGAGGTATGATTGCCCAAAGGCTGGCAGCAACTTACCCTGAACGAGTTATCAGTTTGGTGAGTATTATGAGTTCAAGTGGTGCTCACTATCTTCCCCAGCCTCAGCCAGAAGTGATGGCGGCATTATTGGCTAAGCCGGGAGGCACTAGTGAAGATGAGCTGATCACTCATCAGCTTAACATCATACAAGCTGTTGTTTCTCCCTCTGAATCATTAGATAAAGATAAGTTGGCCCAGCATTTGCGGATGACCTTGCGCCGTAGTGGGTATCATCCTAACAGTTCGATGCGGCAGACATTGGCGGTAATGGCAGATTCTCACCGAGTCGATCTTTTGGCAAAAATTCGTTGTCCAACATTGGTTGTACATGGTGAAGATGATCCTTTGATTCCGATTGCCTGTGGCGAAGATACGGCCAAACGTATTACCGATGCTGAATTTTTATCAATCCCCAAAATGGGGCATAGTTTCCCGCCACAATTTATGCAAGCGATGAAAGAGAAAATTATTCCATTTTTGCATGGAGCAAAGTGATAAAAGGAATAAAAAATTGAATAATTAAATTTATGCTTTTAGCATGATGAAAATCATTTTCTATTTCCCAGTGCCTATCAGGGTAAAATGATATAGTTGAGGTAAATCACATGAAAAAAAATATTATTTTTATTTATGGTGAAAATACTGCCAGAAAAAATTATTTTCAATATCTTCTCAAAAGAGATAAGAGTGAAAATGTGTATATGTTGATAGATGATTTAAATATGGCAATAAATATATCACCAGACCCGGTAAGAGATCAAGGTCAGGCAGGAAGAATAATAAGGAATTTTATTTCATTTATGTATGGGAACAGTAAAGGTGAATTTACGAGTAATAATTTTGATTATTTATATAAAAGGGTATCTGGTTATATGCAAGGTCGAGCTTGTAAACTAGAAATAGATGCTTGTCGTTATATCTATGAGAATTGGATATCCTTTATACTTAAAAATAAGAATAGTTTATCATTTCAAAACATCTTAATGAAAAAAGCAACAAAATACAATATTAAACTTAATAATTGGGCAGACTTGGGTATAAGGTTTATAAATAAAAATATAACAATGAACTCCATGGTTCTAAATGAAGAAATCAAATTTGATGGCGTTGGTATGGGCATCATTGAGCATATTTTTAGTCAATTCGACAAAGGCGATATGGAGGGACTTAGTGCATTGAGAAAAATAGAAGAAGGTGTTGAAAAAAGAGGGTCATTTTTTAATAGGAGTCAGTGTGTTCTTTTAGTTGCGTTCTCTATTGCTATTGTTAGGAAATTATGTAAGTTAGGGTTAGAATGGGTTGCTGAAGAATCCAGAAATGCAAATTCACCGATTAAGGGTTTTTGTTTTATTGAAGATTACTTTGCTATGCAATTATCTCATGATAATCAAGTTAGTAGATATCATTCTCGGTTAGGTGAACAGACTCTTTCTCATCACCCCTGGAGAGAAAAAACATCATTTGCACAAGGTCAATATTGTAGTTCGATTACAGAGTCAGAATTTAGATACTTAAATAAGGCTATCATACCTAAAAATCAAATATTCCATCAAAAAACTGAAAAAGATGAATGCTTAGGAATTGATGAAGAAGTATTTAACGTTTTGAGTAATATGAAGCACTATTGAAACACCATATAGTTAGATAATAAAGTTTTTTTATATTAAATCCAATTCTAATGTATTTCGGGCTATAATTTTTTAGATGAGATTTGTTTGAGTTAGCAACTGGCTGATGTCCTTCATTAGGATTATTTTCATCTTCATTCCCATCCAGAATATTTACTTTTATTGTAGAGATTAGGGATGGGAATCCATTTATTTCAGATATCGGTCTGGTTAATCAATCTATAGCTTCTTAGTCATTATATGCATTGTGCTTAATAGACGCCAGTGCAGTCTGCATCAGGAATAGGTTGATTGAAGACGATTTTACTAAAGCCGATGATATCGGAATAATTCGTTTTAAAATGCTTGGCATCTGAGCTGATGGCTTGTTGAGATTTGGCAATAAACCATGTGTGATCGCGCGCTTGGAGCGAGGTTGATATTTGCTCTACTGAGCACTCTTCCGTAATATATTCTTCCAGTTCGTCTCTGTCGTACCACAAATCGGAAAAGTGAAAACGGTAGCTTGTCTCAAGGAGTTGGGATAGTAACGTTGCATCTTCTATCGTCGCTTTTCGCATAGAAAACATAAGAATCTCCAGGATTATTTACTGGGAATCAGGTTATTGTTTGATACCTCGTTGATAAGGTGTTCCCCTGCCAGCCATTCACCGTAACCTGTTGCAATGGGATTTTATCCTGAAAATGTGGGGCTTAGATATCCGTCAAATTGATTTGCAACATATTGGCGCGGATAACATATTATCATGGTGATAAAAATGTGCTTTAGAAATAACCAGTTGAATTAAAGGAATAATAGGACAATTTCAATAGAAAATAGGGATGATTGTTTTCGAAAGTTTATTGCTTTTTCGAAGGTGTTAATGAGCAGGAAAAAACGTTTTGTGAGGAATAAGGGGCTATTCTCAGAATGTATGAAAGCATGACGTATGAAAATGAAAAATGGCGATAGAGCATCGCCATTTTTATCATTACCTTTTATGCACGCTAATCAGTTTTGTCATTAAGCGGCGGCTTTGATGTTCTGTGTCAGCCAATCAGCGACACGCTGTTTTTGTTCATTGGTGAGCCACATGCCTAACTTAGTACGGCGCCAGATGGCATCGTCCAATTGTGTTACCCACTCGTGATCAACCAAGTAACGCAGTTCAGCTTCATACAGGCCATGACCGAAGAATTCACCAAGATCAGTTAATGCTTCCGCGCCTTTCAGAATGATTTCGCTGTGCCCGCCGTAAGTGCGGGCATAACGCTGTGCTACACCTTCTGGCAACCAGTTGTAACGCTGACGCAGCAGACGCGCATAACCATCACGGTCATAGCCTTCTAGCTCACCACCGGGTAATTTGCCATTTTTAGTCCATGCCTTGCCTGCATTCGGATAGTATTGTGCCAGCTTATCCACGGCGTGTTCAGCCAATTTACGATACGTTGTCAGTTTGCCACCGAAGACGGACAGTAATGGCGTCTGGCCTTGTTCATCCTGCACATCCAATGTGTAATCACGGGTAATCGCTTGTGGTGAATCAGATTCATCGTCACACAGAGGGCGAACGCCGGAATAAGTCCAGACAACATCATTGTTGGTAAGCTGCTTCTTGAAGTGGTCGTTATAGACTTTCAGTAAGTAATTGATCTCTTGCTCGTCAATGCTGACTTCTTTTGGATCACCTTTGTATTCAACATCGGTGGTACCAATGATGGAGAATTCGCCATTCCATGGGATCACAAACACGATGCGGTTATCTTCGTTTTGTAGAATATAAGCCTGTGGTTCATCGTGAACGCGAGGAACTACAATATGGCTGCCTTTGATCAGGCGGATACCGTAAGGCGATTTTAGTTGCAGACCGTTATCGAAGAAATTTTTCACCCATGGGCCGGTTGCGTTAACCAAGCCTTTCGCACGCCACGTGTTGGTTTCGCCGGTTGTGAGATCTTTGGCTTCAACCATCCAGTCATCATTTTCACGCCATGCGCGGGTCACTTGGGTGCGGGTACGCACTTCGCCACCGTGTTTTTGCACTTCTTGCGCGTTCAGAACAACCAGACGTGCATCATCAACCCAGCAGTCGGAATATTCAAAGCCGCGGGTGATTGATGGCTTCAATACTGAATTTGCGCCAAATTTCAGCCCCTTGCTGCCCGGTAAGCTAACGCGTTTGCCTAAATTATCGTACAGGAACAGGCCAATACGGATCATCCAGGCCGGGCGCAGGTGTGGTTGATGTGGCAGACGAAAACGCATTGGGAATGCAATATGCGGAGCCAGTTTCAAGAGCACTTCACGTTCTGCCAATGCTTCACTGACCAGACGGAATTCATAATGCTCCAGATAGCGTAAGCCACCGTGGATCAGTTTGGAGCTGGCAGACGAAGTCGCACTGGCCAAGTCTTGACCTTCCAACAGCAGGACAGAAAGTCCCCGGCCAGCAGCATCTGCCGCAATACCAGCGCCGTTAATTCCGCCGCCGATTACAATCAAGTCTTTGGTTTCCATTGCATACCCTCTGAAATGTTCGAAACAGTTCTTTAATGTTCGTTTTCGCTCAAAGATTGTAATCAAAAATTCATCAAGCGCCAACCATTAACTCAGAAAAAACAGATTCACGTGATATAGGTAACAAATCTTTATAATATGCCTAAGATTAATAAGGATTTTGCGGGTTACAAATTTAAAAGGGAATAATTACAGGAGGGAGTTCCCCACCCAAAATTTCAGGCGGGGAAGCGTCATGGCATCAAAAGTGATTAGCACAGTTCCAGTTTGACGTTGTGTTGTTCGATGATTTTCTGGATGTTGGGGGGAGGAGCTTTGTCTGTAAATAGGAAATCAATGAGATTCATGTTGCCGAGGTTGACCATGGCACTGCGGCCAAATTTAGAATGGTCGGCAACTAACATGACACAACGGGAATTTTCGATAATGGCGCGCTTGGTGCGGACTTCGTGGTAATCAAATTCCAGCAGGGAGCCATCGCTGTCAATGCCGCTAATCCCAAGAATGCCGAAATCAAGACGGAATTGAGAAATGAAATCCAGCGTTGCTTCGCCAATGATACCGCCATCGCGGGAGCGCACTTCACCACCAGCCAAAATCAGACGGAAATCTTCTTTACCCATAAACAGGGTTGCGACGTTGAGATTGTTGGTGACAATCCTCAAATCGCGATGGTTGAGCAAGGCATGCGCTACAGCTTCAGGGGTTGTCCCAATATCAATGAACAGGGTTGCGCCGTTTGGAATTTGGGTGGCAACCTGTTGAGCGATACGCGCTTTTTCATTTGACCACATAATTTTGCGGTCATGGTAAGCGGTATTAACAGAGCTGGATGGCAATGCGGCGCCACCGTGATGACGCTGGATTTTATTTTTATCTGCCAGATCATTTAAATCACGCCGGATGGTTTGCGGGCTGACGTCAAAATGTTCAACCAGCTCTTCAGTGCTGACATAACCTTGAAGGCGCACCAGCTCGATTATTGCATCATGTCGCTGAGTTTGCTTCACAAAATTCCCCTAATGTTTGCATAGATGGATTATAGTTGGCCCAAATTATTCGGAATATTATTGATTCTTTTGTTTACGCAAATTATCCCATAGCCCCATCAATAACCCGATGATTAGTCCGGCAATATGGGCAGCATTGGCGATATTTAATGAAAACAGATCAAAATAGCCAACCAATAGCCAGATAACAGAGATAGCGATTAACCCTCTGGGAGCACTGATCCCGCGTTTGGGCGACATCTCACCCGTTAGCCAAACGTATCCGATCAACGCGTAAACCACCCCGGACAGCCCCCCGAAATGAGAGCCACTGAACAATGATTGTGCCCAACCACTGAAAAGGGCAGAGACTATCGTGATTTCAAAAAGTTTTCCGGTACTGATCTTTTTTTCTACCTGACTGCCAAAATACCACCACAGCGCGAGGTTAAAGAGGACATGAGTCAGTGAAAAATGCAGCAGGGCAGGACTAATCCAGCGCCATAACTCCAGATATTGATGACTGTTAGGCCATGCCAGCCAGTTCATAACATCGGGCATGCCCGCCATTGTCATCCAAAGATAAACGAGGGCACAAAGTGCGGTGACGACAATCGTCAGCGGGCCGGACTGGTTTTTGAGCGTGTTCCAGTTCAGATTATTGCGATATTTAAACGAGCTGTTAGATTTGCCTGTCTGCCAACTGGCGGCTTGGTAGCGTTCATTGAGTGGATCGCGGGCAAAATGCTGAAGTTCCTGTTCAACTAAACTTAACTGGCTGTCATCTTCCAGCCATAGTTCAACGAGCAATGGCTCGTTAGTCGGCCGCATGGTTAAATGAATGCCCTGCGTTGCCATATAATCAATAAAGGCCTGAGCCAGTCGAGGGTTGGATATTGAGGTTACATGGATCATTGCTCGTCTTATCTCTGCCTTAAGTTGAAATTAATCACACAGGGGCTAATCGCCTTGAAATTAGCGCACTAAAGATTCATAGAGTGTGGACGGCCTGAGGATAGTCTTTCTGCCAGCCTTCAAAGCCTCCATTGACACTGTAAACCGTCTCAAACCCCATATTGATGAGATATTGGGCGGCTCCCTGACTGCTATGACCGTGATAGCACATCACCATGACAGGCTGGTCAAAATCCGCTTCCTGTAGAAAATTATTAAGCGTTTCATTTGTTAAGTGGAATGCGCCTGTCGCGTGCCCTGCACGGAAACTTTGCGGGTCACGGATATCAACCATGATGGCGGTTTTATCGAGCCAGTGCTGGTAAGCCTGCTCAGGGTTTATCGTTTGAAAGTGGTCCATAAATACTCAACGTAGTTTCTCAAATTTTCATTTTCACTATATTCATTTCTTAATGGCCGTCTGGTATGACCTGACCGCCTTTCCAATGGATTTATTGAAAAGGCGTGGGAATATAGTCAGAAAATGTCAGAAACAGAAAAATAATCAGTAATACGAGTGTTCACCGCGCTGGTGTTCAGTCAGATCTTTCACCCCTTTTAATTCAGGGAACATCTGCAATAACTGTTTTTCAATCCCTTCTTTCAGGGTGACATCGACCATTGAACAGCCGTTGCATCCACCACCGAATTGCAGAATGGCATAACCTTCATCGGTGATCTCCATCAGGCTGACACGGCCGCCATGCCCAGCCAGCTGAGGATTAATCTGCGATTGCAGGACATACTCAACGCGCTCAATCAGTGGAGCATCGTCAGTCACTTTGCGCATTTTTGCGTTCGGTGCTTTCAGGGTCAGCTGGGAGCCAAGTTGGTCGGTCACAAAATCAATGACTGCTTCCTCCAGAAAAGGTGCACTGATTTCATCAACATAGGCGGAAAGTTGGTCGAATTTCAGTTCAACATCAGTGGCTTCAACAGCATCCGGTGGGCAATAGGAAACGCCGCATTCAGCAGTCGGGGTTCCCGGATTAATGACAAAAACACGGATCTGTGTGCCCGGTTCTTGATTTGCCAATAGCTTGGCAAAGTGCGCTTGCGCTGCTTCAGTAATATTAATCATGTCATTTGCTCAATAGTTGACTGTTCTAGTTGGTTATAATACGCCCATTTATAAAGGTTCTACAAGGTTCGGCAGATTGCCCAGGCTTGTACGGAGCGGGCACCCGCACGAATTAACAATTGTGAAGCTTCATGCAGCGTTGTGCCCGTCGTGATCACATCATCGAAAATCGCAACATGTTGATCGGTAAAATCGCCCCGCAATTGAAAGGCATGCTTAAGATTGGTTTTCCTTTGGGCGGCAGATAAGCCCCGCTGTGAGAGTGTAGCACGTGAGCATTGCAAAAGGTCTGGCTGATACGGGCATTGCAGCCAGCGCGATAGAGGTTGAATCATTAATTCAATGTGATCGAAACCGCGTTGCCAACGTTTTTTGCTGTGCAGAGGAATACCCAGAATATGATCTGGTTTGTACCAGCGGCCTTCGCGATAGCCCTGCAACCAATGCAGCAGGAACAGACGCGCCAGGACTGCCGCGAGTTGTGGCGTATTGTGATACTTATATCGCCGGATAAGCTGGCTTAATGGTGGCGTGTAATCTGTAATCGCGATCAGGGATTGCCATGGCGGGGGATATTTCAGGCAGCGCCCACAGGGAACATCTCCGGATTCAGAAGGTAACGCGCAGCGTGGGCAAACATGTTGCCGCCGTTTTAATTGTTGATGGCAAACGTGACAGACTCCGTGATGGGCAAAATACAAATTTTGATGGCATAGCCAACAGTATCCAACCATTGTTAGCATAGTGACCTTCCTTGGTGATATTCCTTGATGATAAATGAGGTGAGAATAACAATGAATCAGTTGTTTTGGCAGACAATTGGTGATGCACCACGTGATCTTGTGATGCTGCATGGCTGGGGATTGAATGCCGAGGTATGGCGTTCAGTGGAAATGTGTCTGGCTCCGCATTTTCGTTTGCATCTGGTGGATTTGCCGGGCTATGGCCGCAGTCAGCCATATCCTGCCATGTCACTGGCGGACATGGCGGATACGGTATGGCAACAAGCACCAGAAAATGCCCTGTGGTTGGGCTGGTCTTTGGGTGGATTGGTTGCCAGCCGGATTGCATTGGATCATCCTGAGCAGGTTGCTGGTTTGGTAACCGTGGCTTCTTCACCCAAATTCAGTACAGATGGAGATTGGCCGGGTATTAAGCCTGCGGTATTGAGAGCATTTGAACATCAATTAAGTGCAGATTTTCAGAAGACAGTCGAACGTTTTCTGGCTTTGCAGACATTGGGGACAGATAGTGCGCGTCAGGATGCCCGTGTACTGAAATCTGTGGTTTTGAACCAGCCGATGCCGACAGTGGATGTACTTAATGCGGGGTTGGAAATTTTGCGTACTGATGATTTAAGGGCGGAACTGTCACAGCTTCAATTACCTTTCCTGCGTATTTATGGTTATCTTGATGGGCTGGTGCCGCGCAAGATTGCTGCACAGCTTGACAGAGAGTGGCCGAATACACATTCCGTTATTATGCGAAATGCCGCTCATGCACCTTTTATTTCTCATCCTGATGAATTTTTTGAAGTATTAATGGATTTTACTTCCGGCATGGGATGGTAAATGCTCAACATTACCCATAGCCATTAATAGTTATGGGTAATCGTTATGGGTAATCGTTATAGATAATCAGCCGTTTTTTTGCCGGGATAAACTTCGGTCACAATTTCGGGTGTGTTAACGATAGTATCGAGGACAGGGCAATTACTTTCGACAAAAGCAATAAAATCACGGATCTCTTGTTCGGTATTATCTGCATCAATATAAAACTTGGAGGTGATTTTGGAAAATCCTAATTTGGCGTTTTTATTTCTACCCGTGAAGCCATCGGTATCCAATTCTCCTTCTACCTTAACCTGAATATCGTTCAAATTAATTTTATGCTTGCGGGCAAAACTTTTTGCGACAATACACTGACATGCGCCAAAAGCAGACAGTAATGCTTCCACAGGGTTCATTGCTTCATCCGTTCCACCGAGACTTTTCGGTTCGTCTACGTGAAAGGTAAAATTCCGTGATGAACATTTCATCTTGAGATGACCAATGGACTCAATTGTTGCAGTAAATAACTCTTTAGGCATATTACTATCCTCGGGTTATTAATAACGGTAAATCCGTGTGTCAGATAATAAGGAAGAGATATTTATTTTTCAATTCGTGGTCATGAATAAATTTATTTTTTGATATGAGTCTTTTTTTGTTTAATATTGAATAAGATATTTTTGATTACACCATTATTTTATAACTAAGTTCCAATATGAAAACAGGTTATTACTTGCTAATAAGGAATTTAATTTGGGAATTCAAGTAAAAAAAGAATATATCATATTTATCGTCTTCATCACTGTTTTCCTGGCACAGCTAGGTATGTCGATGTATTTACCTGCACTGCCATTGATTACTGATGCGTTATCCAGCCAGCAACAGGATATCGCATTGTCTTTCCCCGCATTTTTAATTGGTATGGCTGCATTAATGCTGGTTTGGGGAAGTTTGAGTGAAAAGTATGGCAGAAAAACGATGATCTTCATTGCCATACTCTTTTATTCACTGTGCAGTTTCAGTATACCGATGGTCAACAATGCCGAAATGTTCATTCTTCTCCGTTTCCTGCAAGGAGCCGGGGCAGGCGGAATGACATCTCTGTCTCGTGTATTACTTAAAGATAACTTTAGTGGTAATCAGTTAACTAAAAGTTTGGCCTGGCTTTCGATTTCATTTGTTATTTCTGTGGGAATCGGACAATTTCTTGGGGCTGCTGTGACAAGATTTTGGGGCTGGGAGGCTATTTTTTTCAGTTTAAGTATTGTCACGTTGATATTGGCCCTCTTCTTTTTTTATCTCAAGTTGCCTGACGCCCAGTCTGCACCTCCCATCCTTTCCTCCAAACTGGCTTATGTAGAAATCTTGCGGAGCCGACGATTTCTCCTGCCTTCGTTGGCGGGCGGATTAGGGTATGGTGTCGTTGTCACATTTAATACGAATGCGCCATTTATTTTTCAAACAGCTTTGCAATGGAGCGCATACGAATATGGTTTATTGGGCTGGCCGATTACCCTTGCCTATTTTCTGGGGGCGGTGATAGTCGGCCGCTATGTTGTCAAAAAAGGTCATAAGCTCATTGTCTTTATCAGCTTAGGGTTATTATTGTTCGGCTCTTCTGCGATGTTGTTGGGAGGAATATTTTATCTCTCCTTGTTTCTCTGGTTGTCGTATTGCATTGCTCTTGTCGGGGCTGCGATTATCTTTCCTGTCAGTATGTCGGTTGCTATTGATAAATCCCCGGTTGGTGGAGCTTATCCGGTTGCGTTGAATAGTTTTATCCATCAAGTGATGGCGGCGATGATCGGCGCTATTGCCAGTATATTGCCAAGTCAGTATCCCTGGATGACGGCGGCTTTAATACTTGGCTTGGCTGTAGGCGTGCTAATCTGTTCTGTTTGCTCTGATTTGGCAAAAGATGAAAAGGTTAAATGAGCCGTGATCTTCAAAGAGAAATTGCCTGCCCGATAAGCTTGATCAGGCAGGCAATTCTTTAGCATTTACAGGGTCAGATGCTTAGTTTTTTACTGACAGTTGATAAATTTTGGAACCACATTTCTGCGTTTCCGGGCACTGCTTGCAGCCGCCGCTTAAACAGGAAGAAGCATCCACTTCCTCCAGTTTGCCCATTGCGACAAGCTGCTTGAGCATGGCCTCTACCATCGGCAGCGGTGCTGAAAACTGATAGCTTAATGACCTTGCATCAGTACGCCCATTGAGGGCAACGGCGTTTCTAATTTCCAGCAGACTAATCATCTATCGCTCCTATTAATAGCTAGTGGCAGTTAATGGCAGTTGCCGTTTGAGCATTCGCAGTTACGATCGGTGGTGTTATTGAACGTGACGGTCACTCTGCTGCGTGCACGGCGTAATCCAATAAAAACCAGTACGTTAAACAGGATCACGGACAGAATTGTTATCAGGCTGCTTTCTGGGTGGGCGGAAAACGTTGCGGCTTGATAAAACAATGCTGCGAGTGAATAAGCGACATTCAATCCCCACAGGATGGAGAAAGTCATCCATCCACGGCTGGTTTCACGTGCAATGGCTCCCATGACGGAAACGCAGGGTACGTATAGCAGTACGAAAATCAGGTAACTGTAAGCAGAAATGGCAGAGCCAAATTTGGCGCTCATTGTTCCCATAGAACCGCGCTCCATATTTCCATCACCTTTGCTGGCTTCTATCGGGTTGGAAAGTGCGCTTAAGGTAAAGGTTTCTTTCAGGCTGTCCCACGTTTCTGCAACAGCATCTTTCAACTGATCCGGCAAATTGAATTCATCCGGGTCAAATGGTGCTTGAGTGATGTTTTCTGCGGTGTACAGGGTGTTCAGCGTTCCAACAACAACCTCTTTAGCCATTGCCCCAGTGATAAGCCCGACAGTGGCCTGCCAGTTATCAGACTGCACACCGATGGGCTGTAATATTGGCGTGATCACTTTACTGACAGAAGCCAGAGCTGATTGGTTAATGTCATCCACGGCCTTACCTGAGAAGGAGAAGCTGTTCAGAGCGCCAATGAACATACTTGCCGCAACAATGACTTTACCTGCTCGTATCACAAAACCTTTCAGCCGCTGCCATGTCTGGAGCAGCAGGGTTTTAGTATGTGGAACGTGATAGACCGGCAGCTCCATCACAAATGGCGATGCTTCACCACGCATCAGGGTGTATTTGAGCAGCAGTCCTGTCAGGATGGCGATGACAATCCCCAATATATACAGGGAGAAAACGATGCTTGCACCATTTTTGCCGAAGAAAGCGGCTGCAAAGACAGCAAAGATTGCCAATCTTGCCCCACAGGACATAAACGGTGCCATCATGATGGTAATCAGACGCTCACGAGGGGCGTCCAGTGTTCTTGAGCCCATCACGGCCGGCACATTACAACCAAAGCCAACAATCAGGGGCACAAAGGATTTACCCGGCAATCCCATGGCTTGCATCAGCCTGTCCATAACAAATGCGGCTCGCGCCATGTAGCCTGAATCTTCAAGGAAGGAGAGGAACAGGTACATCATGCCGATCTGGGGAACCAACGGCAGTACGGTGTTGATGCCTCCACCAATACCTTGGGCAAGGAAAACCGTCAGCCAATTCGGGAAATGGAGAATATGACCGAGCCATTGCATTCCATCAATGAAAATGGCGGCAGAAGCCCCTTCGAAGATGGGTTGCAAAGCGCCGCCAATATTGATGGCCAGCACAAACATCAGGTACATGACAAACAGGAAGATAGGCAGACCCAGCCAGCGGTTCAGGATAACGGTATCCAATACTTGGGTCAGTTTGTTTGGTATGGCTGATCGGGTATCAATGACCGCCAGACATATATCACTAATCGTCTGATAACGTGCGCCAGCAATGATCAGGTCGGGTTCTTCAATCTGTTGCTGTTGCAGGCGAGCCTGACTTTCAGCTAGCTGTATTTGAGTCAGACCGGAAATCTCACGGCTGTAAATATCCCCTTCCAGCACCTGCAAAGCCAGCCAGCGACGCTGCTGTGGGCTGAATGTCCCCGTGATTTGGCGTGAAAGATGGGAGACTTCCTGTAATAGTGAATCAGGATATTCAACCTGCACAGGTTTAGCGTTTTGCGGGTATTTAATTTTTTGCGGATGATCGTCGATGGTTTTTTTCAGTGCATCGATCCCTGTGGCACGGGTTGAAACCAGTGGGATAACCGGACAGCCGAGGCGCTGTTCCAGTGCCGCAACATCAATATTGATACGCTGATTCTGAGCGATATCCAGCATGTTCAGCGCAATGATGCAGGGAATGCCCAGTTCAATCAATTGCAGTGAGAGATAAAGATTACGCTCCAGATTCGATGCATCAACAACATTGATCAACATATCAGCTTCACCACTAAGGATATAGTGGCAGGCAATCTGCTCATCAATGGACGTTTGCTCAGAAATGGTAGTGAGAGAATAAGTGCCGGGGAGGTCGACAAGATCGACCTGATGGTTATCGGTGGTAAAGTGGCCGGTTTTGCGTTCTACCGTAACACCAGCCCAGTTTCCCACGCGTTGGTGGGAGCCAGTAAGCTGGTTAAAAAGTGTCGTTTTGCCGGCATTGGGATTACCAATCAGGCCTATGGTTAATTGTTTCATCATACTTTTGTCAATCACAAAATCTACCAATCATGAAGTCTGCTAATTACGAAGTGACTTTCGTACCTTAGTTACATATTCAGTACCCTGGTGATACTTTAGTACTACGGTTATCAAAGTGTGTGGGTGATGGTTATTCTGAACTAAATCAACTTAGCGCTTTGTTAGTTCAGATCTTCATTCAACATGAGAAATGCCAAGTCTTGTTTACGAAGGGTAAGGCTGACTCTGCGTGTTTCGATTTGTATTGGATCGCCCAATGGAGCGAAGCGAATGACCTGAAATGTTGAACCCGGTAACATGCCGAGTGACAATAATTTTTGCCGGTAAGCTGGACTAATCTCTGGAGAAAATCCCAGAATTTTATACCTGCGTTCTGGAATAAGAACCATATAACTCTCCATTTTGACTGAAAAAATAAGTGATTATAAGAATGATTATCCTCAATGAAGGGAATTTCACAAGGAAAAAGTACGGTAATTTCTCTGAATTCTAATTGCTAATGATAATAATACGCAACTGCAATATTGGTTATTTATCCTGAATAATGTGGAAACAAATTGATATTAATCAAATTAATGGTGATTTGATTGAAAATAAATAATTATTAGGAATATTTAATATTCGTAAAAAATATCTTTATTGATAAGCCCCGTTAATAAACGGGGCTTGTTGATTTCTATTTTCTTATTAATTTGATAAATGATTGATTGGCTTTTATTAACCTTTTGGAGGATAAAGCAGTTCACTCAATGGAACCTGAACGCGATCATCATCTTGATGCTGGCTCCAGGCATCCGAGTCGTATACCCACCATGCCTGAATTTCCAACTGATAGAAACGGCGTGTGGCATGGCCTTGATAATCACTGATGGGACGAGATTTTTTCTTTCTGACATTTTCATCAGGATAAGTTTTTAAGAAAAAGTAGTCATAGGTTTCCTGTAGTTGCTCATCGGGGACTCGGCGGGCGTGACCAACGAATTGAGCGCCAGCCAGATCCAGCGATGAATCAGGCGTGACCCGACTGCTGTAGATTGTACCGCTGACGCGGGGATTGATATGTAATTCTCGCGAATGCCGGGTATTTTGCTTTGAGTACCAGATCAGTGTCAGTGGGTTATATTTCGGAATATAGAACATCGTCGATGACCAGACTGAATCTGCATCTGGATCGTGAGTGGAAAGGCTGAAGAAACGTATATTGCTGAGTAGATCAAAACTGCTTTGGACATATTTGTTCATGGTTTTTCCTCAACAGTGTGCATTCGTTCTTTATACCTAAAACTCGAAACCCATTGGGTATAAGAACATCAGGATATTATGGAAGATTTATATTTTTATATTATTCAATAAGTTCCCATTATTATGAGATTTATTGCGAAATGAATTATACGGAGTATTAATTAAAATATGCAGGGGTCATAACTTATTCAAATTTATAACATCAGCAATAAATAGAATCATCATGATGAAAATAATGGCTTTTTTACGTATAGCCAGTCAAGGGTTTTTAATCCGGCGTGCCGTAAAACCCCGTCTTTCAGAGGCTGCTAATTCTTTTTTTGAAAGATCCTGAACTGGCATAATGGCACCAGTTCAGGAAATCATTTAATTAAACTAACGTTTCTTTGTTAATTAACGTTTGTGCTAATTAACGTTTTTTATTAAAGGCAGCCGCCAACGCATCACCCATGGCGCTATTGGCTAAAGGTGCAGAACCTGAACGCGAAATATGGCGGTTTCTGCCATTGCCATTGCTATTGCCATTGCGGTTATTACGACCTTGGTCATTGCTATTCTGACGATTACCACCTTGAGAGCCACGGCGTACTTGTGTTTCACCAGGTTGCTCATCAAGACGCATGGTCAGTGCAATACGCTTGCGGTTGAGATCAACATCCATCACCTTCACTTTGACGATATCGCCCGTTTTCACCACGGTATGTGGATCTTCTACGAAGCGATCGGACAGGGAGGAGATGTGCACTAAGCCATCCTGATGGACACCGATGTCAACGAAAGCACCGAAATTAGTGACGTTGGTGACCGTACCTTCCAAAATCATGCCTGCACGCAGATCTTTCATCGTTTCAACCCCGTCAGCGAAAGTCGCTGTTTTGAACTCAGGGCGCGGGTCCCGGCCCGGTTTTTCCAGCTCTTTCAGAATATCAGTGACGGTTGGAAGACCGAATTTTTCTGTCGTGAAATCTTGGGCACTCAGGTTACGCAGGGAAGCAGGATTGCCCATCAATTCAGGCAGGGTCTGCGCAGTTGTTGTCAGAATCTTCTCAACGACCGGATAAGCTTCTGGGTGAACAGTGGATGTATCCAGCGGGTTATCCCCCTGATTGATGCGCAGGAAGCCCGCACATTGCAGGAAGGCTTTTGGCCCCAGACGGTGAACTTTCAGCAGTTCGTCACGGTTGTTGAAGCGACCGTTCTCATCACGCCAGTTAACGATATTCTGGGCAACATTACGGCTCAGGCCGGCAACGCGCGTCAGCAAGGCGACGGATGCCGTATTCAGGTCAACACCGACGCCGTTTACACAGTCCTCAACCACGTTATCCAGTTTTTTGGCAAGCTGGGTTTGGCTGACGTCATGCTGATATTGACCAACACCGATGGATTTCGGCTCGATTTTTACCAGCTCTGCCAGCGGATCTTGCAGGCGACGGGCGATGGAAACCGCACCACGCAGGGAAACATCCAGTTCAGGGAATTCCAGTGCAGCCAGTTCAGAGGCGGAATAGACGGATGCGCCCGCTTCGCTGACCACGACTTTCTGTGCGGTGACGTCAGGATACTGTTTTTGCACGTTGGCAAAGAAACGCTCTGTTTCACGGGAAGCCGTACCGTTGCCAATGGCGACCAGCTCAACCTGATGTTTGGTGCACAGTGCTGCAACCGTTGCAGCCGCTTTGTTTTCCTGACCCGTGTGTGGGTAAATGGTATCGGTGGCGATAAGCTTGCCTGTCGCATCAACAACGGCGACTTTCACCCCTGTGCGCAAGCCCGGATCCAGACCCATCGTTGCCCGCATACCCGCAGGTGCGGCCATCAGCAGATCATTCAGGTTACGGGCGAATACGTTGATGGCTTCGTCTTCGGCTTTCTCGCGCAGTGTGCCCATCAGTTCGGTTTCCAGATGCAGCAACACTTTGATGCGCCATGTCCAGCTCACCACTGCCTTGCGCCAGCTATCAGCAGATGCATTGTTCAGGCGCAGGTTAAGGTGATCAGTAATAAGTTGCTCGCAGTAACTCTCTTTTGGCGCTTCCTCAAATTGAGGATCGGCATTCAAAGAGAGTTGCAGGATACCTTCATTGCGTCCACGGAACATGGCAAGGGCACGGTGGGAAGGAACAGCAGCGATGGCTTCGTGATAATCGAAGTAATCACTGAATTTAGCGCCTTCTTCCTCTTTGCCTTCGACAACTTTGGAGACTAAGTGGGCATTTTTCCACAGATATTCGCGGACTTTTGCCAGCAGGGCCGCATCTTCGGCAAAACGCTCCATCAGGATATAACGAGCGCCATCCAGTGCAGCTTTGGCATCAGCGACACCTTTGTCAGCATCGACATAGGCCGCTGCCGCCAGTTCAGGCTCTTGTTGCGGATCTTGCCATAGCAGGTCGGCCAGAGGCTCCAATCCGGCTTCAATGGCGGTTTGCCCACGGGTACGGCGTTTAGGTTTATAAGGGAGGTACAGGTCTTCCAGTTCGGTTTTGCTCAATGTCGCATTAATCGCGTTTTCCAGCTCAACGGTTAACTTTCCCTGTTCCTCAATCGATTTCAGAATAGTCTGACGGCGGTTGGACAGTTCGCGCAGATAACCGAGGCGGCTTTCGAGCTGGCGGAGCTGCGTGTCATCCAGACCACCGGTGGCCTCTTTACGGTAACGGGCAATGAAAGGAACCGTATTCCCTTCATCAAGCAGAGTAATGGCGGCTTGGACTTGCTGTGGTTGAGCCTGTAGCTCACCGGCAATGATTCGACTTAAAGATTCATTCATGGTCTGTTTTCTTCAACTTTCTTAGCGCCCGTAGATATCGTCGGATATCATCAGGCAGAGCCGGATAGGGTCAAATTTCATCTGAAACAATATCGGCATGGTTCAAACTGGCTCCATTTATACGTGCTGAGCGCGATAATTTCCAGTTTAGCGCGATATTTCGGTCATGTTGCGACAGAATTCATCGAATATCTTCTGGGTTGAGATATAGTACACCGCCATTAATCATCTTTTCTCAAGTGAGTTTTTTCATGGCCAAGAGTCACTACATTACCCGGGAAGGTTGGCATACGCTTGATCAGGAACTGAAATATCTCTGGAAAGTTGAACGACCTAAAGTCACTCAGGCTGTTTCAGAAGCCGCTGCGTTAGGGGATCGTTCAGAGAACGCAGAATACATTTATGGTAAGAAAAGGTTAAGGGAAATTGACCGTCGGGTACGATTTTTGTCCAAGCGCTTGGATGTGCTGAAAATTGTTGATCCTGATCCGCGGCAAGAGGGAAGAGTCTTTTTTGGGGCATGGGTGAAAGTCGAAAATGAAAATGAAGAAGAACATATTTTTCGGCTGGTGGGGCCGGATGAATTTGACCCGGCCAAGAAGTGGATTTCCATTGACTCTCCCGTGGCGAGGGCGTTGCTTGGCAAGCAAACTGATGATGAGGTCACGGTGATGACGCCCAATGGCATCGTGACGTATTGGATATTGGAAATCAGCTATCAGCCTTTAGCATAAATCATGGCGATTATGTGACCTAAAAGGAAAACAAGGAGAGAAAACCTAACCATAAGCAATTATTGCTAATGCCGTTAATGGACTTAAAATACATGCGGTTAGTCTCTATTGAATTATGGGTTTTCTGTGAGAGTGATGGATATTGCGAGCATGGAGCATCTTGGGAGCTGAAACATGCAAGAGAGTTATAAGATCCTTGTTGTTGATGATGATATGCGCTTGAGGGCGTTATTGGAGCGTTATTTATCTGAGCAGGGATTTCAAGTTCGTAGCGTAGCAAATGCAGAGCAGATGGATCGTTTATTGACCAGAGAATCCATTCGGTTGATTGTTTTGGATTTGATGTTGCCGGGCGAAGATGGATTATCGGTTTGTCGAAGATTGCGAAGCCAGCATAATCCGATTCCGATCATCATGATATCCGCAAAAGGGGAAGAAGTTGATCGAATTGTTGGCCTTGAAATCGGCGCGGATGATTACCTTGCCAAGCCTTTTAACCCGCGTGAGCTGTTGGCACGCATACGTGCTGTTTTACGTCGCCAGGCTAATGAATTGCCGGGAGCACCGGCATCAGATGATGCCGTCATCAAGTTTGGAAAATTTAAACTTGATCTCGGAACGCGCGAAATGTTCCGTCAAGATGAATTGTTGTCTTTGACCAGTGGGGAATTTTCAGTACTGAAAGTTCTGGTTTCCCATCCTCGTGAGCCGTTATCACGGGATAAATTGATGAGTCTGGCCCGGGGGCGGGAATATGGTGCGATGGAGCGCTCCATTGACGTTCAGGTTTCCCGTCTGCGTCGTCTGATTGAAGAAGATCCCGCTCATCCCCGCTATATTCAGACGGTTTGGGGGTTGGGCTACGTTTTTGTTCCTGATGGAAGCAAAGTATGAAAAGGCTTTGGCTTTCGTTGCTCGCCTTGTTTCCCTATATATTATCTTTGTCTCTGGGCTGCCTGCTGATCAGTTACTTGGCCGCCCAGTGGTTGGCAACACTGGAAAGAGTTTCATTCAACGTGGTGTTTCCTTATCTCTTTATCGGGGTTTTTACGTCTGCATTATCAGTATTTGTGGTGTTCTGGCGATATTTGCACATTCAGAAACAATCACTCAAAACAATACGAAAAGCAGCGATGGATATGGGGAAAGGGAAAAGGATAGCCTCACTGCCGGAAAGGGGAACGCCCGTTATACGCTCGCTGATTAGCGCCTTTAATCAGATAGCCGTGGAGCTGAAATCACAAGAAAGTGTCCGGGCGGTATTGATAGCCGGGGTGAGCCATGATTTGCGTACTCCACTGACCCGTATCCGGCTGGCGATGGAAATGTTGGAAGGAAAAGATGATTTTCTCACGGAATCTATCCATCGGGACATTGAGGAATGCAACGCCATTATTGATCAGTTCATTGACTATCAGCGGTCGGGACAAGATGTGCCGATGTCACGCTGTGAATTGAACGCGCTGCTTGAATCGGCCATTGAATTTGAAACTGCCATTGAAACAGAACCGTGTTGTGCGGCCGATATCGAAAACAACTTATCTTCCCGCCCGATTTTTATTTCAGCCAATCCACTTTCTATTAAGCGTGTGTTGGTCAATATGTTTACTAATGCCCAACGTTATGGCAATGGATGGATTCGAATCAGTAGTGGTTCAACAGAAAGATTTGGCTGGTTTCAGGTGGAGGATAACGGCAGGGGGATGACAAAAGAAGAGGCCGCCATTTTGTTCCAGCCATTCATTCAGGGAGAGCGGATACGCAATACTCACAATAATGGTGGTGTAGGGCTGGGGCTGGCAATTATCCGCCGCATCATTGATATCCACAAAGGGTATATCGAAGTGGGAGAAAGTGAAAAGCAGGGGCTATCCATTCGCGCCTATATTCCTTTGAATGAAAAACCGTTATCCCTTGAAAGCGGCCTGTCATAAAAATGTCATAATTCATACATTTTACTGTCATTGAATTCACCTATTTTCCTTCCTGATCCATTTCTTAACCTAAAAACCAGATTGTCGAAGATGTCTGACACTTGTTTTTAATTAATGATGCGTATCCCAGCAGGAGGGAATATGAAACCAATGCGTACCACCGTGGCAAGCATTATGGCAGCCGTATTTGCCATGACATCCCTGTCTTCATTTGCTGCCACCAGCTTGACGGGAGCAGGTGCGACATTTCCCGCACCGGTATATACCAAGTGGGCGGATTCTTATCAAAAAGAAACGGGTAACAAAATCAATTACCAAGGCATCGGTTCTTCGGGTGGTGTGAAGCAGATTATCGCCAATACCGTTGATTTTGGTGCTTCTGATGCGCCGCTTTCTGATGAAAAATTGGCGGCTGATGGTTTGTTCCAGTTTCCAACCGTGATTGGCGGCATTGTGCTGGCGGTAAACATTTCCGGTATCAAACCGGGTCAGTTGATTCTGGATGGCAAAACCCTCGGCGACATCTATCTGGGGAACATCAAGAAATGGAATGATCCCGCTATTGCAAAATTGAACCCAGATCTCAAACTGCCGGATCAGAACATTGCCGTAGTGCGGCGGGCGGATGGTTCAGGAACTTCCTACGTTTTCACCAGCTACCTGTCTAAAGTGAATAACGACTGGAAAGGAAAAGTCGGGGCAGGTTCGACCGTCAAATGGCCAACTGGTTTGGGTGGTAAAGGCAATGATGGTATTGCGGCCTTTGTGCAACGCCTGCCCGGTTCGATTGGTTACGTTGAATACGCTTATGCTAAACAGAATAACCTCGCTTACACCAAACTGGTTTCAGCAGATGGCGCAGTATTGGCACCTACGGCAGAAAACTTCAGTGCGGCAGCAAAAGGTGCGGATTGGAACAGCAGCTTTGCTCAGGATTTGACACACCAGAAAGGCGATAATGCGTGGCCAATTACCTCCACCACTTTCATTCTCATCCACAAACAGCAGGCAAGTGCCTCGAATGGCGCTGAAGTGCTGAAATTCTTCGATTGGGCTTATGACAAAGGCAAAAAACAGGCGAAAGATCTGGATTATGCCGTTCTGCCGAAAGAAGTCGTCAGTCAGGTACGTGCAGCATGGAAGAGCAACATCAAAGACAGCAGTGGCAAACCGCTTTATTGACGGACTTTGTTAAACCTCCCCCTTTCGAGGGGGAAATAACCCAAGATGAGAATTAAGCGTATGGCCGAACGTAAAACGGCATATAAAACGGTATTGAAAGCACCCAGTAAAAATGGCGACATTATTTTCAGTGCGCTGGTCAGATTAGCGGCGGTGCTGACCTTACTTCTGCTAGGCGGCATTATCATTTCGCTGCTCATTGCTTCCTGGCCAAGTATAAAAACATTTGGTTTTACTTTTTTGTGGAGCAAAGACTGGGATGCACCTGCCGGAGTGTTTGGCGCACTGGTTCCGATTTATGGCACATTGATGACGTCATTAATTGCCTTGATTATTGCGGTTCCGGTGAGCTTTGGTATCGCTTTGTTTCTGACAGAACTGGCGCCAAATTGGTTGAAGCGTCCATTGGGTGTGGCGATTGAACTGTTGGCAGCGATCCCCAGTATTGTGTACGGCATGTGGGGGCTGTTTGTCTTTGCTCCGCTGTTTGCCACCTATTTTCAGCAACCCGTTGGTGATGTGTTATCAAGCATTCCCATCGTGGGTGAACTGTTTTCCGGCCCTGCCTTTGGTATTGGCATTCTGGCAGCGGGCATTATTCTTGCCATCATGATTATCCCCTATATTGCTTCTGTCATGCGTGATGTTTTTGAGCAAACGCCCGTGATGATGAAAGAGTCAGCCTATGGGATAGGCTGTACCACATGGGAAGTGATTTGGCATATCGTCTTGCCTTATACCAAGAACGGTGTGATTGGCGGCGTTATGTTGGGGCTTGGCCGGGCATTGGGAGAAACCATGGCCGTTACCTTTATCATCGGTAACACCTACCAGCTCGACAGCTTGTCTCTCTACATGCCCGGAAACAGCATTACTTCTGCATTGGCAAATGAATTTGCCGAAGCTGAATCTGGCCTGCATACCGCGGCCTTGATGGAGTTGGGGCTGATCTTGTTTGTAATCACCTTTATTGTGTTGGCATTGTCAAAATTGATGATTATGCGTCTGGCAAAAAATGAGGGGCGCTGAGATGACAACCCACGATAATAACCAACAGCCCCATTTGGCTGGCTCAGTACGTGAAGTTGGCGCAGTACGTGAAGTAGGAATCGTCAATGAAGTGGATATGAAAAGCCGTCGTCGTATGCAGTCATGGCGTCGTCAGAAGAACCGCATTGCATTGATGCTGTCTATGGCGACGATGGCGTTCGGCCTGTTCTGGCTGGTTTGGATTTTAATCTCTACCGTGACTAAAGGCATTGATGGTATGTCGCTGGCGTTGTTTACCGAAATGACGCCCCCGCCCAATACAGAAGGGGGCGGGCTGGCAAACGCCATCGTCGGCAGTGGCCTGCTGATATTCTGGGCAACTGTCTTCGGCACGCCATTGGGCATTATGGCGGGCGTTTATCTGGCGGAATATGGCCGCCGTTCATGGTTGGCAGAGATAATCCGCTTTATCAATGACATCCTGCTTTCGGCTCCTTCGATTGTTGTCGGGTTGTTTGTCTATACGGTGGTCGTGACGAAAATGCAACATTTCTCAGGTTGGGCGGGAGTGATTGCATTGGCGCTGTTACAAATCCCTATCGTTATCCGCACGACGGAGAACATGCTGAAGCTGGTGCCGGATAATCTGCGCGAAGCGGCTTATGCGCTGGGAACACCGAAATGGAAAATGATCTCTGCCATTACATTGAAAGCGTCAATGTCAGGCATTATTACCGGCGTTCTGTTAGCCATTGCCCGTATCGCGGGTGAAACTGCGCCGTTGTTGTTTACCTCACTTTCCAACCAGTTTTGGAGCACAGATCTCAGCCAGCCGATTGCGAACCTGCCGGTCACTATCTTCAAGTTTGCCATGAGTCCATTCTCTGACTGGCAACAACTGGCATGGGCCGGGGTATTACTGATTACCTTGTGTGTACTGCTGATTAACATTGCAGCGCGTGTGCTGTTTGCGAATAAGAAGCACTAATATTTTATATAGGTAAAGAGAAGCACTGATGAATAAGGTAAATGACATCGCAGGAAGCAAAATTCAGGTACGCGATCTGAACTTCTATTACGGCAAATTTCATGCGCTGAAAAACATCACGCTGGATATTGCACAGAATAAAGTCACGGCATTCATCGGGCCGTCAGGATGTGGCAAATCCACATTGCTGCGCACTTTCAACAAAATGTATGAACTGTATGGTGAGCAGCGAGCAGAAGGTGAAATCATGCTGGATGGCACCAATATTCTGATGGATAAGCAAGATATCGCCTTGTTGCGCGCCAAAGTCGGGATGGTATTCCAGAAACCGACGCCATTCCCGATGTCAATTTACGACAATATTGCTTTTGGGGTGCGCCTGTTTGAAAAGCTGTCAAGGGCTGAAATGGATGAGCGAGTCCAATGGGCACTGACAAAAGCGGCCTTATGGAATGAAACCAAAGATAAGCTCCACCAGAGTGGATACAGCCTTTCTGGCGGTCAGCAGCAACGCTTGTGCATAGCCCGGGGCATTGCTATCCGCCCGGAAGTTTTATTGCTGGATGAGCCTTGTTCCGCGCTTGACCCGATTTCTACCGGACGTATTGAAGAGCTGATTAGTGAGTTGAAATCGGAGTACACCGTAGTGATTGTCACTCACAACATGCAGCAGGCAGCACGTTGTTCTGATTACACGGCATTTATGTACCTCGGTGAACTGATTGAATTCAGCGATACTGACAGACTGTTCACCACACCAAAGATGAAGCAGACTGAAGATTATATTACCGGCCGTTATGGCTGATTCGGCATATAAATGGGGAATAGCAAACGGGGAATAACATAAGATGGACAATCTGAATCTCAGCAAACACATATCCGGTCAGTTTAACGCTGAACTGGAACATATTCGTACTGAATTGATGACAATGGGCGGGCTGGTGGAAGAGCAGCTCAGCAAAGCGATTCTGGCGATGCACAATCAGGATGAAGCGCTGGCACGGCAAGTGATTGAGGATGATCAGAAGGTCAATATGATGGAAGTGGCGATCGATGAAGCGTGTGTCCGCATCATTGCAAAACGCCAACCGACCGCCAGCGATTTGCGCCTGATCATGGTGATTTCCAAGACCATTGCCGAACTGGAACGCATTGGGGATGTTGCCAATAAAATTTGTCAGACCGCGCTTGAGAAGTTTTCACATCAGCAGCAATCGTTGCTGGTTAGCCTGGAATCATTGGGGCGCCACACTATCCAGATGCTGCACGATGTACTGGATGCTTTTGCCCGCATGGATTTGGCAGAAGCCATTCGCATCTATCGTGAAGATAAAAAAGTCGATCAGGAATACGAAGGCATTGTCCGCCAGTTAATGACTTATATGATGGAAGATCCGAGAACGATCCCGAATGTCATGACAGCCCTTTTCTGCGCCCGCTCCATTGAGCGTATTGGCGATCGCTGCCAGAATATTTGTGAATTTATCTTTTATTACGTTAAAGGGCAGGATTTTCGCCACGTGGGTGGTGATAATCTGGAAAAATTGCTGACTAAAGACGAATAAGGTTAACTGACTGAAACGCTGGTATTTTCCCTCGGCGTTTTCTTTTTCTTATATTCTTTTAGGCTATAAATATAGCATTTTATATTATTTCATGTGCTATACCTAAATTGATAGCTTTTGTTGGTCATATAAAAATTAATAATCAACAGGGGTGTTCAATGAAGATTCGCAATAAATCCCGCGTAGCGGTTACTGCGCTGCTGACTAGCCTGACTCTGGTTTCTGGTGTCGCAAAAGCAGATAAACTTGATGACATCAAAAAAGTCGGTACGGTACGTATTGCGGTATTTGACAGTAACCCGCCATTTGGTTTTATCGATCCTCAAACGAAAAAACTGGCAGGCTATGATGTGGACATTGCCAATGCCATTGCCAGTGATTTGGGGGTGAAGCTGGAACTGCGCCCAACAAACCCGGCAAACCGTATTCCTCTGCTTTCTTCCAAGAAAATTGACTTAATCGCTGCCAACTTCACGGTGACTGATGAGCGAGCTAAACAAGTCGATTTTTCCATTCCTTATTTTGCGACCGGACAGAAATTTATTGCCCGCAAAGGTGTGCTGACCCAACCTGACGATATCGCCAAGTTACGTATTGGGGCAGACAAAGGCACCGTGCAGGAAATTACCTTACGTGAACGTTATCCAACCGCAAAAGTGATCTCTTATGACGATACACCGCTGGCATTTGCTGCTTTGAGAAATGGCAATGTTCAGGCGATTACACAGGATGATGCGAAATTGGTTGGCCTGCTGGCGAACGTTCCGGAAGCCCAGAAAGCCGACTTTGAAATTTCACCTTTCAGCATTACACGCGAATATCAGGCGGTAGCGGCTTCCAAAGGAGAAGGGCGACTGATTGACGCCGTTAACCAGACGTTATCTAAGCTGGAAAAAGAGGGTGAAGCGGAGAAAATCTACAACCGTTGGTTTGGCCCGGAAACCAAATCTGCCCAGCCGCGCGGTGATTTTAAATTCGCGCCATTGGAAAGTCAGGCAAAGCTGTAATTCTGTTTAAGGAATAGCGGAAAGCGCGTTTAAAATTAGCCTCGTCATAACGGGGCTTTGCTGCTTATTTATGCGGTGAATGATATGTTTGAGCAATTTATTACCGAGCACTTACTGGCTCCTGAATATCTGGGATGGCTCTGGCAGGGATTTTTGATCACTTTGTGGCTCTCTGCCTGTGCCATTGTTTCTTCCACCTTATTGGGCTTTGTGATTGCTGCGGCACGGGACAGCCAGATTAAGTCATTGCCTTGTAAGATATTGCGCTGGCTGGTTACGGCTTATACGACTGTATTTCGTAACACGCCTCTGTTGGTACAACTGTTTTTCTGGTACTTCGCATCGGGACAGATCTTGCCGCAAGAGGCAATGATGTGGCTGAACATGCCCCATGAAACAACAATTTTTGGCCTAACGCTGGAATGGCCGTCTTTTGAATTTCTGGCAGGATTTATCGGCCTGACGCTCTATTCCGCCCCTTTTGTGGCAGAAGAACTGCGTGCGGGTATTCAGGGCGTCGGCCGCGGGCAGAAATACGCCGCTCATGCGTTGGGCCTAACGGGTTGGCAGGCCATGCAGCATATTGTACTGCCACAGGCGCTGAAAATTGCCATGCCGCCTTTGCTGGGGCAATACATGAATATCGTCAAAAACTCTTCATTAACTATGGCGATTGGTGTAGCAGAACTGTCCTATGCTTCCCGTCAGGTGGAAACCCAATCCCTGCAAACCTTTGAGGCATTTGGTGTCGCAACCGTACTTTACATCGCCATCATTGCCGTGATGGAAGGTTGGGGACAGTGGCGTCAGCAGAAAACATTAGCGAGGGGGTATTGAGATGGACTTTACCGTTATTGCTGAAAACTGGCGTTATTTGCTATTGGGCACTTTTCCCGATGGGCCGCTGGAAGGGGCGGCATTGACGCTGGCAATCAGCATCATGGCAGGTGTGATTTCTATCGTATTCGGTATTGTGGGCGGAATCGCTCTGGCGATGCTGCGTGGATTTTGGGCCAATCTGTTGGCGGCTGTATTGGGATTTTTCCGTGCCATTCCCGTTATCATGCTGATTTTCTGGACATACTTCCTGTTGCCTGTGGTATTGGGAATGGAAATTCCTGAAATTACCACGGTCGTTTTTGCACTGGCGTTGATTACCTCGGCTTATCTGGCGCATGGCGTGAAAGCGGGTATTTTAGCGATCAGTGAAGGTCAATGGCGCGCGGGATTATCACTGGGGCTAAATCGTTGGGAAGTATTGTGGCATATCGTCTTACCACAGGCATTACGCATGATGGTGCCTTCATTTATCAACCAATGGATTGCATTAATTAAAGATACCTCCTTGGCCTATATTGTTGGTGTGGGGGAATTATCATTTCTGGCGGCCCAAGTGAATAACCGCAGCATGGTCTATCCGATGGAAGTCTTTTTATTTGTTGCGCTGGTGTATTTTGTGATGTGTTTATCACTGGAGTTGATCGCCAATTATATTGCCCGTCGTTTCTCGGTGAAACGTGAAAAAACCGCGTTCTTCGGATTTTGGCGCAAAAAAACATTGAATATGGTTCCACAAAGTTAATATCTGATATCTGGCAGATATTTTCGCTGTTGTATTAATTCCCTGCTAAGACGGTAGGGAATTTTTTATATTAAGCTAAAAATTGTGAGATTATTTTATTTACTCGCCCGATATTTTTCTTATTGAAACAATATGTTTTTATTTGTGTTATTGGTTTGGTTTTTAGGATGTTATCGGTGTTTTTTGATTAAATTTCCTGCTATAACACACACGGTGTAACGCAAGATAATAATGATGAAGGATTAACATAATATGGCCAATTCGATTTACGTGACAATAAAAGGAAAGCTTCAAGGGCTGATTTATGAATTTAACTGAAATGCTAACTAACAACCAATTCAGACGTCTTTTGATTTTATATAGAAGCATTGAAGGCAGAATCAAAAGCGCTGATTCTTCTCTTATCGAAGAACCTGATATCGTCAGGCTTAAAGATAAAACAGCCATCAATCGCTCTTCTGAAGAAAGCATATTACTGGCTTTGTTTCCTATACTGATATTTGTTTCTTATATCATATTGGTCATTGTTTTTTATGGATTTTATTTTTCCTATGATATTGCAGGTTTCCAACGTTCCTGCAATATGTTTATTATTTCGGTGATCTCTTTATTAGCATTTTATGCTTACAGAGGAAATATTTCAGCTTTAAAAACCCTGAATATACTGAATACACTCAGCATTATCTTTACGTTCGCCATTCTTGCACTTGATTATTTTGTCTATTATATGCACCACGAATGGTATTTGCTCACCATTGTCTTTTTCAATTTTTTCTCGAATCGTGTGATCATTAATAGTCTGGCTTTCTCTCAGGCTATGACTGAAATTTTGTGGTTTAAAACTACAAACCATATCCTGCGGAGACAGATAAAGAATAGTTCTGATGTTATTAAAGAAAATATGGTGACTAAAAAGAAAAATATATTCACGCTTTTCTGGCAATATAGTGTGTTAAACATCAATCTCAATAACACACTCAAAATCAGTTATGAGCTTAACCAACGTGTGGAGAAAAAAGATCTTACTTTGCTGACAGAAAAAAGAGTGAATAAATATCAGCATCTGTTGGATTTCGGTATTCCAAAAAAAGCGTTATTGATGACATTACTAATGACGATTTTATTGACGAAAGCTTATGTGATGGCAACATTTATGTTGTTCTCTAACTTTGATAACAGAGATGATCTGCCTATCTTATTTTTTGTAGTCGGAGCCGCAATTGTCTTTGCTCCTTTGCCCATCTTGCTGACACATCGCGGAGTGACATTGGGTTTTAAGATGTTAGCTTTGGCCCGTTATCTTTTTATCGCTATTTTTGCGTTATTGGTGGGTCTGAAATTTGCTGTGTGTATGCTGGATTACAGTAATATTTCTTTAGGCATTATTGCTTTCGATTTCTTACTGATATTCTTTATGTTAAATACAGAGTATTACTGTCAGCATCTCAGAGAACTACACTGCTTTTGGGCTTGGCATAAAGTGATTAAAAATAAATAAGAGGTACAGAGCATGGTGGCTCATACCTCTTATTGTTGTTAATTGACCAACTTATTAATGAAGTTTACTTCTTCTGGGCATCGCAATTATTGCAGCAGTCAACAACAATAATGTACCTGCCGCGATCAGCACTGACAGAAATGAGTGATTAAAGGCCTGTTTTGCCGCATGGATCAGCGATGACGCTGCGTCTCCTTTTAACCCTTCTGCGGCGATAAGGGCTTCATCAATGCTGTTTCGCGCAAGATCCGATACGCCCATATCAGCCGGAAGGGTGAACGATGCAGAATAGACCGCTACCATCAGGCTGCCTAGAACAGCGATTCCGAGCAAGCTCCCCAGTTCGTAGGCGACTTCCTCAATAGAGGCGGCGGTGCCCGCGTTGTCTTCTGGCGCATTGAGCATGATGGAAGTAGAAGCGGCTGTCATTGCGGCACCGATACCAAATCCAATCACACTAAATGCAACAATTTGCACGAACATACCGGACTGTAAGCTGACGAGATAGCCAAAGGAGCCAAGCCCGGCGAGGGCGAGAGAAAGCCATATGATCCGCCCGGAACCCCATTTTGGTATAGCAAGCCCTGCCAAAGGGCCGGCAATAAAAGAAGCGATAGGAATAGGCAAGATAAATAGCCCAGCTTGCAGAGGAGAAAATCCCATAGCGAGTTGAAAACGCTGGCTAACAGCAAGCTCTGTACCCACCAATGCCGCCGTGGAAACAAAGGCTGCGATGACTCCTACAGTAAAAGTACGGTTGCTGAAAAGCTTGAAGTCGATCATGGGGGTGGGTGAATTTAGCTGTCGGCGAATAAAAATAGTAGTAAAAATAAGTCCGATAGCGCCGACGGCTAACGCAGTTGCCAGTGACGGGGCTGGTTTACTGATTTCCTTGATGGCATAGGTAATGCTAACTAAGCCGATCATGATTTGCACGGAAGCAAGCAGGTCGAAAGTATGTTCTGGATTGCTCCGGCTTTTTTCAATAACGATCAGAGCGAAGCCAAGTGCGATGATAACGATTGGAACATTAATCAGGAAAACTGAACCCCACCAATAATATTCGAGCAGGAGCCCGCCGATGACAGGGCCAAGTGCCGCGCCTCCCGAAGCAACGGCAGACCAAATGCCGATGGCCAGTGCTCGTTCGTCTGGGTCTTCAAATGATTGGCGGACTATCGCGAGCGTCGCTGGCATCATCATGGCAGCGCCAAAGGCAAGAATAACACGTGCTGCGATCAGTGTATCTGGGTTGGGAGAAAATGCCGCCATCAGCGATGTGAGGCCGAAAATCGCTAACCCGCTGGTAAAAAGTTTTTTGGCTCCGAAACGGTCACTCAATGCTCCCATCGCGGGAAGCAGGCCCGCAATCGTTAAGGTATAGGCATTCATGATCCACAACTTCTCAGAGGCAGAAGCGCGTAAATCATGTGTCAGCCGTGGTAAGGCCGTATAGAGAACAGTCATATCAATAACAACGAGGAAAAGCGCACTGGAAATGATGGCTAGCACAAGCCAGCGAATATTTGATCTCATAAACTCACCAATGTGGTTCGGAGACAAAAGCCCGTCGAACCTTGACGAAATTGTTGCCAGTTATTATAAATACATACGTATTTAATTAAAAGGAAGTAGTATGGGACGACGCAAGAAAATTGATCGAGAAGTTTTGTTGGATGCAGCAGAACAAATTGTTACAACACATGGCGCAGCGGCTCTTACCATTGATGCACTGGCAAAGGCCGTCGGTATTACCAAAGGTGGGGTGCAATACAGTTTTAGTACCAAGGATAATCTTATTGATGCGATGTTTGAGCGTTGGGGAGCGAGTTATGATGAACAATTCCATAAAATGGCAGGCGATCATCCTCAACCGTTAACCGCAGTGCATGCACATATTGAGGCGACTATGCGATCTGACGAAGCCTCGACGGCAAAAGCCGCCGGATTACTGGCCGCGTTGCAACAAACGCCTGAGCATCTCAAATCAACCCAAATTTGGTATCGCGAACGCCTTGCGGGTTTGGATACGACGACTGAGGAAGGCCGTCAGGCACGTTTAGCTTTTTTAGCGGCGGAGGGCGCTTTTGTTCTGCGTTTCTTCGGATTAATGGATATCGGAGAAGATGAATGGAAAGATATCTTCAATGATATTCTTGCTTCTCTGCCATCCAAAGTTTCTTCTGAACACTCACTATCTGATAAAGATTAAGAGTCTGTTTAAACATGTTAGAGCCTATTCAAGTAGGCTCTAACGCGTTGTATTGTTTTCTTTTGGGATAAATTAAAGAGAAATCATAACGCATAAAATATCGCCATCCAATGAATCTCCCCAAGAATCATAATGTTAATTAACTTGTTGATTAGTCATGCCGCAAACGTTTTCTTTTTTCCTCATTTCAGGGTAACGATTTATATGTGTTTCCTGTAGGATAAGTCGAAAACTTCGTTTTTTAGGAAACAACATTACATGAGCACAATAACTTCTGGCTCTGCGAATAGTCAGGGCTTGCTTCAGCGCGTGTTTAAATTAGAGGAACATGGCACGACGGTTCGTACTGAAATGGTCGCCGGGCTGACGACTTTCTTGACCATGGTTTATATCGTCTTTGTGAACCCACAAATTTTGGCCGTGGCAGGAATGGATATTAAGGCGGTATTTGTCACTACCTGCTTCATTGCCGCAATTGGCAGCATTATGATGGGATTGATGGCGAACTTACCCGTTGCTGTTGCTCCCGCGATGGGGCTGAATGCATTTTTTGCCTTTGTCGTGGTTGGCGCGATGGGGATCTCATGGCAGGTTGCAATGGGCGCGATTTTCTGGGGCGCAGTGGGATTGTTGATTTTAACTATCTTCCGTGTACGTTACTGGATGATCGCCAATATTCCATTAAGCCTGCGAGTGGGAATTACCAGTGGGATTGGCCTTTTTATTGCGATGATGGGGCTGAAAAATGCGGGCATTATCGTGCCAAATCCCGACACGATCGTTTCCATTGGCAATTTTGCTTCCCATAACGTTCTTTTGGGTACACTGGGCTTTTTCATTATTGCCATTTTAGCGGCCCGTAATTTTCATGCTGCGGTGTTGATTTCCATTGTCGTGACAACCGGTATCGGCTTTATGCTGGGGCATGTTAAGTATTACGGTATTTTTGACCTGCCACCCAGCGTGATGAGCGTGGTGGGTAACGTCGATGTGAAAGGGGCTTTAGATATCGCTTTAGTGGGCGTTATCTTCTCGTTTATGTTGGTTAACCTGTTTGACTCTTCCGGTACATTGATTGGTGTGACGGATAAAGCAGGCATTGCGGACAGCAGCGGCAAATTCCCGCGAATGAAACAAGCCTTGTATGTGGACAGTATCAGTTCGGTAGCGGGGTCTTACATTGGAACTTCCTCGGTGACTGCCTATATTGAAAGTTCCTCCGGGGTTTCTGTGGGGGGGCGTACTGGCCTGACGGCAATTGTCGTCGGTATCTTATTCCTGCTGGTGATGTTTATCTCTCCATTAGCGAGTATGGTGCCTGCCTATGCCACAGCGGGAGCGTTGGTTTATGTCGGTGTTTTGATGACTTCCAGCCTGACACGGGTTAAATGGAATGATTTGACTGAATCCGTACCTGCCTTTATTACAGCCGTGATGATGCCATTTAGTTTCTCTATTACTGAAGGTATCGCGTTGGGTTTTATCGCCTACTGCGCCATGAAGTTGGGAACAGGTAAATGGCGTGAGATTAGCCCTTGCGTCATTGTTGTGACGCTACTGTTTGTCTTGAAAATGGTGTTTGTGGATGCCCACTAAACACGATTGAGATGAAATAACGGGTCAATAATCTGAAATCCCGTAATTAATACGGGATTTCTATTTAAAATACAATTACCCATCCTTACCACGGTGTCCATCATGCCCACCGTTTGAGCCGCCTTTACCACCTTCACCTCCTTTACCACCGTTAGAATTATGGCCTGTACCTCCATTCCCGCCATTCCCGCCATTGCCACCACTACCGCCATTGCCACCACTACCGCCATTGCCACCACTACCGCCATTGCCACCACTACCGCCATTGCCACCACTACCACCATTTCCACCGCCAGATGCGCCGTTGCCACCGTTACCCCCTGATTGCCGTGGATATTTCCCATCCCCACCGTTACCTCCATTTTTACAATTACTATTAGGTATTCCATCTTGACCATTTTGACCATGCTTTCCATCTAATTTCTTACAATCAATTATGTTTATAGTGGATTTTCTCTCAGACTCAGCATGTAATGATATAAAAGGAAAACTGAATATAGATACAGTCATGATTATTGTGCTTAATTTCATAAGTATTCCTTTTCATAATTTTTTAATGGGTTTACTCTCTGTAGGAGTTATTTTTAATGATTTGGATTTAATGGTTTCAGATGATTTTTGGTGTAACAGGTTTCTTCTCGTAATAATATTACACTGGCTTTTTTAAAATGTGTTAAACGAACTTTAAACGAATATTCAACTATATTTAATGACAAGATTAATTCATGTTATTTCGTTTTTTTGAAAATCAATCTCATAAATTAAATTGCTATTTTTTCTCAATAAGAGGTTTTGGTTTAATTCTATTTATCAACAGGCTCGAGCCTGACAATATTCATGTCAGGCTTTTTTTGTTGGATGGTTATTGAATATTTTTCGGTGCGACAAAACCAATACAGACCGTTTGTGGTTCAGCGCTGGGTTGGGCCTGAAAAGAGAACTCTTCTTTATGGCTAATCGTCAAGGCAGGCCATTCCAGAATAGTATGTTGGAAATCTTCTTCTCCACAGCTCTTGCCGCGTTCTCCTACCAATAATGCCCCCTGTTCTACGATATCGTTCTCTTTGATATGACGGTTATAGATATTCGGCGGAGCACCCTTGTCTAATTCCCAAGGCTGTATCGTTTTTGGGCGGTAGTGACTATAGAACGTCAGCCATTCATGCAGATATTCTCCGCCTACATAGCGCAAAGGGGTTGGGTACAGCTCATTCCAACGTTGATCAAGTTGGCTGGTAAACGTTTTTATCCCCACAAATTTTTGCCCGGCATGACGGACATTCGCCATCATGACGCTGGAATAACCAATAAAAACGAATACACCGAACACGGCCAATCCCCGTAACGTACCTTGCAGAGATTTGCGGGGATAAACCGTTATTGATCCCACCAACAAGGCGGGAGCAACAACCATAAAAGGCTGTACCCACTCAGTCATGCGCCCGCCCTGATTGAAAGAGAACCAGCCATAAATAATCAGCAAAGGCAGCAGGATAACGATATTGACCAGCGCATTAGACTGTTGTTTAGGCCAGCCAATCCTGCCACCCAACAGGTAAATAATCACACTGACAATGATCAATGGATAGAACACGGAGAACATTGCGCGAGTGGTATGTAGATTGAATCCTTTCTGGATTTGGGAATCTACCCATTTAAATGCGGCAAAGTCGTTATGCACCAGCCACCAGACGTTCGGTAACACCAGCGCGAACCACAGCACAAGGGCGAGATAAAACAGCGGTTCCCGATAGTTGCGGCGCACTTTGGGTATGAACAGCGAGAGCAAAAAGACAGAACCGATGATGGCAAGTGAAGAATATTTCCCCATCGTTGCCAGCCCGGTGGTGAGCGCAAATGCCAGCCACCATTTGGGATGATCGTCAATCGCGCGCAGGAAAAACAGCAGAGACCACGGCCAGAGCATGACCAGAAGGTAATTATCATTGTAAGGAATGATATCGAAATTGATGATGCCTGACAGGTTCAGCGTTAACATGGCAAGCCATGCCAGTACAATTTTGCCTGTTAGCCGAAAAGCGAGCTGCCAGACACCAAGCATACCGATGGCAATGGCAACAAAGTGGGTGAAATACCAATAAAAGCTGAGAGAGATATTGCTGATATGGATAGTCGGGAGCATTATGGCACCGACTAGCCACGGGTTTTTTGGAGAACCCCATTCCCCATTTATACCCCAGTTTAATGCTTCTACAGCGTCATAAGGAACGGTGGGATCGAGAGTATAAGTTGCGATTACCCATAAAACAGCATAACCAGTGACCCAAAGATACAATGGCATGCGGTAAGAAGAAGTATCAAAAAAACGCATGGTGATTAATGACCATAATATTTGAGTTAAAATTCCTTAGAATATTAGCTGAACTTTAAACGATAAGTGAATGACATTGGATGTTATAGGTAGTTTCTGTTAGATTCCGCCGAAAATATCTTGATAAAAGAGAGTTGAGTCACAAGCTATGAGCCCGTTAAAGAAAAAATCACCAGCGAAACCTTCCGCTGGCAAGCAAAAAAAGAAAAGCCGTGCAGAGCTGGATGCTGAAGGGCGTGAACGTAAACGTGAGAAAAAGCGTCGCGGTAACCCTATTGGCAGCCGGAGTAACGGTAATGACAGAGATAAAAAACGTTCAGGCGACAAGCAGGAAAAAGATCCGCGTATCGGCAGTAAAGTTCCCGTCCCTCTGATCGTCGGTGAAAAAGAAACCACGGTGAAACCCGCAGTTAAACCGGTTGTGGAGACACAGAAGCCACGCCTGTCACCGCAGGAAGAGCTGGAAATGTTGGAAAATGATGAGCGTCTGGATGACTTGTTGGCACGTCTTGAGCAGGGTGAAAAACTGTCTCAGGAAGACAATGCCTATGTCGACCACATACTCGACCGCATTGATACGTTAATGGAAGAACTGGGTATCAATCTGGAGAAAGACGACAGCGAAGAGGAACAGCAGGAAGATATCATGCAGTTGTTGAAGGGTAAGTAATCCCTGTATCAATTGATTGTGATCGTAAAAGGCGGGTTCATTCTAATAACCACAGTATTAGTATGTTATTTATTGTGGTTATTGGGTAAACTATGGCAGCTATCGCGACGTAAACGTCGGTTGCGCAATATCATCATGGCCCGACATTTCAACTCCATGAAAAAGTTGTGCTTTGATGGGCGAAAACAGCGGAAGGAATAAGCATGTCAGAGCAAGCCATTGTTTGGGATCTGCCTTTGATCCAGAAATACAACTATTCAGGGCCTCGTTATACGTCATACCCAACAGCCCTGGAGTTTAACCAGCAGTATGATGATTCTGCTTTTTCTCAGGCTGCTGCCCGTTATCCTAATCGACCGCTTTCTCTCTATATTCATATCCCGTTCTGCCATAAGCTGTGTTATTTCTGCGGCTGCAATAAGTTGGTTACTCGCCAAAAGCACAAAGCGGATGAATATCTGAATGTGCTGGAAAAAGAGATTGCGTCACGGGCTGAATTATTTTCCCAGCGGAAAATCAGCCAGATGCACTGGGGCGGAGGTACGCCGACTTATCTGGATAAGGCGCAGATTAGCCGATTGATGTCGATGTTGCGTAGCCATTTTCATTTTCTGCCTGATGCCGAACTTTCCATTGAAATTGATCCGCGAGAAATTGAGCTTGATGTGATTGACCATCTGCGCCATGAAGGTTTTAACCGCCTTAGCATGGGTGTGCAGGATTTTAATAAAGACGTACAGCGTTTGGTGAATCGCGAGCAGGATGAAGAATTTATTTTTGAACTGGTCAGCCAAGCCCGTGAAATCGGTTTTACATCCACCAGCATTGATTTGATTTACGGCTTGCCGAAGCAAACTCCAGAGAGCTTTGCTTTCACATTGCAGCGCGTGTTGGCGCTGTCGCCTGATCGCCTGAGTGTATTCAATTACGCACATTTGCCAAATTTATTTGCGGCGCAGCGTAAGATCAAGGAACAGGACTTACCGACTGCGACTCAAAAGCTGGATATTTTGCAGGAAACAATTTCAACCCTGACAAATAACGGGTATCAATTTATTGGCATGGATCACTTTGCCCGCCCTGATGATGAATTGGCGATTGCCCAGCGAGAAGGTATTTTGCACCGTAATTTTCAGGGATACACCACGCAGGGAGAATGCGATTTGCTTGGCATGGGCGTCTCAGCCATCAGTATGTTGGGAGACAGCTATGCCCAGAACCAGAAAGATTTGAAAACCTATCATGCGGCGGTAGAAGCACAGGGGCAGGCATTATGGCGTGGTTTGGCGCTGACGCAGGATGATTGTATTCGTCGTGATGTTATCAAGGCGCTGATTTGTAATTTCCGGCTGAACTTTGCGGAGATCGAGCAGAGTTATGGGCTGAATTTCGCTGATTACTTTGCCGAAGACCTGCAATTGTTAGCTCCATTGGCGGAAGATGGGCTAGTTAAAGTGACGGAATCGCAGATTCAGGTATCCCCGAAAGGGCGCTTACTGATCCGTAATATTTGCATGTGTTTTGATAGCTACCTGCGTAACCAAATGCGTCAGAGGCAGTTTTCGCGGGTGATATGAATTACTATGCCATTGTGATGGGCATAATCAGGCAGTTAGATTACCTGTTGAGTTTGAGTTCGACACTGACCGCGTTTACATTCAAAAAAACGAGAATGATGATGTTCTGGATGCAAATGTTCGTAACCAGAACATCACAGAACGCGTTTCTTCTATTTAATGTGATGCCAACACTGTAAAGAAATTAGGGTCATCTTGGATAATCGCCAACACCTTTGCCGCCAGACCTGTAGGGTTTCTACGCTTTTGCTCCCAGCTCTTAATCGTATCGAGACTAGTGCCAAGTGCTGCCGCCATATCTGCTTGTGAAATGTTCAGCTGGGTACGAATAGCTTTTACATCAGCAACTTCGTAGCGGGTGACACGCGCTGCGGCTTTCTTGCCTTGTTTGATGTCGACCGCTTCTTCAAGAGATGCTTTCAACTCGTCAAAAAAATTCATATTACACCTCATTTTTCAGTAACTTGGTCAGTTTTTTCAATTCTGCTTTTTCGGCATTAGTTAGATCATCTTTGGTATTTTTCGGATAGGCCATAACCAGATATATAATCTCTTCTGTCGCCAGAAAGTAAATAACTCTGATACTGCCACTTTTCCCCTGTGAGCCTGTCGCCATCCTGATTTTTCTCAATCCACCTGTGTCCCGTATAAGATCCCCTTTATCCGGTGACTCTATCAGTTCGCATTGCAGCTCTTTGAGTTCGTCATCCGTGGCAATCTGTTTTATCTGCCGGGTGAACATCGTAGTTTCGATAAACTCTATTGCATGACTCACTGGCAAAACCTCCGTCCACGCTGGAGTACAAAGTACCCCTTTTTTGATAAACTGTAAACACAGAATTTGAAATGGTTATCGGATTAAAAGCACACAACTTATCATCATTTATGAAGTTTCGGATAGGTTAAGCATCGCATGGTTACAGTAAGTTATGACGAATATTGCGGACTTTTGGGAATCACAACAAACAGGATGCTATAAGCTTTCGTTTTCATGGAGATCTATTCCAACCCCAACTCCTTCAATTTCCGCGTTATTGTATTCCTTCCCCAACCCAGCAAACGGGCGGCTTCCTGTTTATGGCCATTTGTATATTCCAGTGCGCAATTAAGCAGAGTGCGTTCCAGCAATGGCAGAGCATCAGAAAGAAGATCGGTTTTTCCCTCTTTTAGCGCATGTTGCGCCCATGCTGCTAACAGATGCGACCAATTTTCAGGTGCGGCAGAGTGAGAAACAGGCGCATTTCCTGTTTGTTCTGTAGTCTGATTCCCAATCAGATCAGCAGGCAAATCCTGTACCAGCACTTCCTTACTGGCCGCCATGACGGTCAGCCAGCGGCAGACGTTTTCCAACTGGCGCACATTTCCTGACCACGGCAGGCGCATCAAAGCAAGTTCAGTATTAGGATGCAGCACTTTGGCTTCAACACCCAGTTCTATCGCGGTTTGTTGCAGGAAATGGTGGGCCAGACGAGGAATATCTTCCACTCTGTCCCGCAAGGGGGGCAATTGAACACGGATAACATTCAGGCGATGGTAGAGATCTTCCCGGAACTTGCCTTCCGCAACGCGTTGTTCAAGATTCTGGTGAGTCGCCGCAATAATACGGACATCAACCTTCACTGGCGCATAACCGCCGACCCGATAAAATTGTCCCTCAGCCAAAACGCGCAATAAACGGGTTTGGATATCCAGTGGCATATCACCGATTTCATCCAAAAACAGCGAGCCGCCATTGGCTTGTTCAAAACGCCCGTGCCGCACTTGATTAGCGCCTGTAAAAGCGCCTTTTTCATGACCAAACAGTTCAGATTCAATCAAGTCTTTCGGGATTGCCGCCATATTCAGGGCAATAAATGGCGCAGAAGCGCGTGGGCTGTGGCGGTGCAGGGCATGGGCAACCAGCTCTTTTCCTGTGCCGGACTCCCCATTGATTAATACACTGATGGAAGAACGGGAAAGCCGACCGATAATCCGGTATACCTCCTGCATAGAGGGGGCTTCTCCGATTATATCTGAAACAGATGCCGCCACTTGCGGGTTAGAGGAGGATTGATGTTGTTCGCGATAGTGATTCAGCGCCCGTTCAACCAGCGCGACAGTTTCATCAATATCAAAGGGTTTTGGCAGATAATCGAACGCACCATGTTGATAGGCACTGACGGCGGCATCCAGATCAGAATGGGCGGTCATAATGATGACCGGAAGCTGTGGATGGCTCTGTTTGATCTGACTAAGCAGGCTCAGCCCGTCGAAACCGGGCATGCGGATATCTGACAGAAGCACTTCAGGACAGTCCTGAGAGAGTGCAGCCAGCACAGTATCGGCATTTTCAAAACAGGTACACGCCATCCCCGCGCCACTCAGCGCCCGTTCCAGTACCCAGCGGATAGAACTGTCGTCATCAACGACCCAGACTTTTCCTCGTTGCATTGTCACCCTCTGCTTCTTGAATGGTTATTTCTTGATAGGCAGGTAAATGGAAAATTCCGTATGCCCCGGCCAACTGGTGAATTCGATTTTGCCAGCATGTTGGTCGATAAGATTACGGGCGATGGATAGCCCAAGTCCAGTGCCACCTTTATGCCCGCTGACCATAGGGTAAAACAGCGTATCCTGAATATTGGGCGGAACACCAGGTCCGTCATCTTTAATATCAATTCTGGCAGCCAGACGGTAGCGCTCACCCTGTAAAGTAATCTGGAATGCGGTTCGCGTTCTCAGTGTGATAGTGCCCCCTTTTTCCCCCAGTGCCTGTAGCGCATTGCGGGTGATATTCAATAACACCTGCTCAATTTGGTCAGGATAGTGAGCCAGTTCTGGCAGACTGGGATCATAATCTTTGGTCAGAGTGACATTGGAGGGCATTTCCAGCGCAACTAATTGATAAACGCGCTCGACGACATGATGAATGCTCTGACTGGTTTGAGCACCCGGATGCTGTGGCCCCAATAAGCGATCAACAAGGCCGCGTAGCCTGTCGGCTTGTTCAATAATCACTTGGGTATATTCCCGCAAGGCAGGATCGGGTAACGCCTTGGCAAGTAATTGCGCGGCTCCCCGCAGTCCTCCAAGGGGATTTTTTATTTCATGTGCCAGCCCCCGAACCAATTCCCGCGCAGCCGCCTGCTGTGCTTGTTGAATCTGCTCTTGGCTTAAACGGCGTTGACTGTCCATAGGCGCCAGTTCCAGCAGGATAAACTGTTCGGAAATTGGTTGGGCACTGAGCGACATCACATGAGAGTGATTGTTGATCACCAGAATAACTTCGTTATCGGTAAAACCATGTCCGTTGATCAAACTGGCACGCATCAATTCTGTATCCAGAGAAATATAGCCAAACAGAATGGGAAGAGGCGTACCAAATAATTTACGCGTACTTTGTGCCAAAAGCTGCATAGCGGAATGATTGGCGTAGTGGATAATCAAATCATTATCCAGCACCAATACGCTGTTTATCAGTGAGTCGAGAATTTGTTCTGCTTTGGGTAAATCAGCCATCGTCATTCAATCTCTGCACGTTTTTGGTGCATTGTAGCTTATTTCAGCATAACTCAATGAGTTCCTCTGTTCAGTATGTAAAAGAGCCCATCCGAAGATGGGCCAAAAGTTTCACGGCAACAAAAAAGGAACAACAGCAATGCCATCAAGCACGCTATAAAGCATTACACGCTGTAATACAGTTCAAACTCCAGAGGATGCGGAGTCATGCGAACGCGTTCAATTTCACCATTCAATAAGTTGATATAAGCATCAATTGAATCATCAGTGAAAACACCGGCGCGTGTCAGGAATTCGCGGTCTGCATCCAGAGCAGCCAGAGCGTCTTCCAGAGAAGAGGCCACTGTTGGGATCTCTTGCGCTTCTTCTGCTGGCAGGTCATACAAATTCTTATCCATCGCATCACCCGGATGAATTTTGTTGATGATACCGTCCAGACCCGCCATCAACAGGGCAGAGAAGGCCAGATAAGGGTTAGCCGCAGGATCAGGGAAACGCACTTCAATACGGCGGGCTTTAGTACTGGACACAACCGGAATACGGATAGAAGCAGAACGGTTGCGGGCAGAATAAGCCAGCATGACCGGGGCTTCAAAACCGGGCACCAGACGCTTGTATGAGTTGGTTGTTGGGTTGGTAAAGGCATTCAATGCACGGGCATGTTTGATGATACCGCCGATATAGTACAGGGCCATCTCGGACAAACCGCCGTATTTGTCACCAGCAAACAGATTGGTGCCATTTTTGGACAGCGACATATGGCAGTGCATACCAGAGCCGTTATCTCCCACCAGCGGTTTTGGCATAAATGTCGCAGTTTTGCCAAATTTATGGGCCACATTATGCACCACATACTTATAAATCTGAGTCTCATCCGCTTTTTTGGTCATTGTATTAAAGCGGGTGGCGACTTCATTTTGTCCGGCAGTTGCAACTTCATGGTGGTGAGCTTCAACCACCAGCCCCATTTTTTCCATTGTCAGGCACATGGCTGAACGCAGATCTTGGGAAGAATCGACTGGCGGAACAGGGAAATAGCCCCCTTTGATGCCGGGACGATGGCCTTTGTTACCGGCTTCATAATGTGTACCGCTGTTCCATGCAGCTTCGGTATCATCAATATAGTAATAAGAACCAGAGATGGAACTGCCAAAACGGATATCCTCGAACAGGAAAAATTCGGGTTCTGGCCCAAATAGCACCGTATCTGCAATGTCGCTTGCACGTAAGAAATCTTCCGCGCGTTTTGCAATAGAGCGAGGATCGCGGTCATAGCCTTGCATTGTGCCGGGTTCCAGAATATCGCAGCGCAGAATGAGCGTGGCATCATTAAAGAATGGGTCAAGCATTGCAGTGCTTGGGTCCGGCATTAACACCATGTCGGATTCATTGATGCCTTTCCAGCCACCAATAGATGAACCATCAAACATTTTGCCATCTTCAAAGAAATCTTCATCAACTTGGTGGGCAGGAATGGTGATATGTTGCTCTTTACCTTTAGTATCAGTAAAACGTAAGTCAATAAATTTCACCTGATGTTCTTCAATCATGGACAAAACATGTTCAACGGACATACTAAGCTCTCCTGGTTTACGTCGGCTGGATAAAACGATGCAGGGAATGCAGTCTTATCTTGCAATTTCTATTTCTATTGCAAAAAAACAATGCGAAAAGTGTGCCAACTTTTTAAAAGCGCTTAATATCAATGAATGAATTTTTTGGTGGCGAAATGTGAACAGATAAACAGCACTTTTTAGATGTGATTGCACTAAATTGGGGATAATCAAGCACGAGAGTGCACCATAATGGTGATATTAGGTATTGGAGCAGGCGCAACCTGATTTTTCTGTTTTCAGACATCTTGATTGCGCCTGTTATTTCAGAGTGAAGCGATTATTATCGTATCCACCTTATTTTTAGGCTTATGTTTTATTAGGCATAATAACTAATATTCCCATTAAGAAGGCTTTGAACAGCATCACTATTTCCGCCGCCGATATTCTCTCCCCAAGTAACAACTCTATTATCTGATGTTAGAGCCGCAAACGCTTTCCCTGTGGCGTAGATAGCTCTTACATTATGCAGCTGAGAACTGACTGAATAATCAATAGCGCCGCCATAGTTAGGGTCACCCCAAACGGTGACTGTGCCATCCTGATGCAATGCGGCATAGGCTTGAGATGTACATGTGACCTGAACGACATTATTTTTACTTCGTAGTTCTGGGGGCACTATTCTGTGATCTTTACCGAATGCATCGACACTACCATCGTTGTACCTTAAAATGAGCGTTTGCCTATTGCCTGACATATCTGCGACACCAGTACTAATAATCCCTGAAGAATCAAGATAGATTTGCTCCGAATCATCCAGACAAGCAGCTCCTGTTCCAAAGCCGGACCAATCAATGGAATAGACCGCTTGTATAACATTATTAGCGACTAATGGGCCCCTATTTCCTGCCGGATTTTTTGCGGGAACAAGTGGAGGCGGCCAAAATTCCGCACTACCATTTTGTCCGATAAAAATCGCACCGTTATTTGCGGGGACAATGGCACGGGGATGTACGTAATTACTGCCCAGTGAATTAAGGGGCCAGTGGGGTTGCCCTCCGGCATAGCTGCTAACCCACCAGGTAGCTTCCGCAGTGTCAGTATTAAAACCAAAGACACCGGTGTCATTTCCGAAGAGGAGAACACTATCGGTAGCTCCCAGATAGTTTGTTACTCCTACTCCTTCATTAAATCCCGAGACAGCATAATACCCGTTAGATCTCAGAGCGATAAGGGATGTGCTTCCTATACCGACATCAACGTAATCATTACCGGAAGGTACGGATAAGCCTATATCGTTTGGTACTCCCCAGAATGACAGGCTGCCATCTGCACTCAGAGCCACATAACCGACCCCGGAGGCTGCAACTTTCTTCACATTTCTGGCGACAAGACCCAGATTACGAGAATTCATATTCCCCCAGGTTACCAATCCCTTGTTATCGAGCAATGCAGCAAAACTAGAGGAGAAATCTTCCGGAAGACCGAAAGGTAGTGCTTCATTTCTAGGGGCAGTGGGTTGGGTGGCATAAAGGCTATCGGATGTACCCCCATTACCGAAAATGTTGAGTGGGTTTAGTGTGACCTGATGGTCTCCTAAAGACGCGATTAGTGGTAAATGGGGAGCGACATCGTAGAAATAATGTGAAGTAGTCTTCTGCCAGGATCTGTCGGTTTTTGTTTTACCGGCATATGTCCAGTTTACCTCCGCTGGTTTATTGTCCTTATCCCAGGCGGTCAGGCGTTGTGGCCCATAGAGGGCATTAGCCGTGCTGTAAAGGGTAGAGCGGGCACCTATGACGAAAAAGGGAACGTCGGTTGATGGTTTTACGGGGGGTTGTGTTGATGTGCCATCGATAACTTTTACGGATATAGCATCTGAGAATCTAGAATCGACTGAGGTAATATGTCGAACAAGATAGTACAGATTATATTCTCCATCCGGAACTTGTGATTTATCTATATTGGGAATGATAAATGGATCATCTAATTTTTCAGGATTAGGGAGTTTATAAACAATAGGTGTGCCTGATGTAAAATGAAGCGTAATGATATCTTTTTCAGCAATACCTTCGTATTTTGGTATCGCTACTTTAATAGTATTATCGCTTATTTTAGATTTGTCTAAAACACCACCTACAGCTTGAGGTAATATAGGTGCAGATAGAAAACTCATGGCTTATTCCTCTTATAATATTATATGGCATCATGTTTCTCGGTATACAATTTACATGAGATTTTTTTTGAAAACTAATGAAAATAAGCTATCGGAATAATGAATGAAAAATTATTTTTCCTTTAACGTGATGGTTAACCAATAACACTATTTAATAATAAATGTAGGGTGTTTTTATATTGCAAGGTGTTTTACTCGAATGATCCTCTGTAATTAAATTTAAATAAAGAAAAATAGTTTTCTGATGGTTTTTAATATTAACCGATGAACTATAAATTAAGAAAATTATTTACTAAACTGATTTAAATTAATTATCGCATAATTAAAAAATAAAATTTTTATAAAACCCGCGCACAAAAGATTGTGACGGGCAGCTTTAAGCATATTATCAGCCTGATTTACACTCCAAGTACAAAGAAAACGGGTAAGGTATCTCTGTTTTCTTATTAATATGGTGTACAGTCTGGGGGCGTTCCTGCAAGCGCAGTGGAAATTCTTCCTTTCCAGGCTCTTGTATGGGAAGGCTTACCATTGCTATCAATATAATACGTAATCTGAATCATTCCTGTATGACAATTCTCATATTCAGAACATCCTGTCAAGTAAGAATATGGAATACCTATTGTTCCTACTGCTGTCACACCATCAGATCCCACTTGCTCTGGTATTGAACCATCTATCCATTGATCAACAGTTCTATATTTTGCGTTAATTTGTAAGTGTAATCTTATTTTTGAACCCAAAGGTGGTTTGGTTTTATCATTTGGATCGTTAGATCCTGTGATCTGCACAAATAACCCTGTCTCATCTTTATTATTGCTATAATTAGATATGTTATCACAGTTCACAATATTATTGTATTTAATATCAACACAGTCTGTATTATCAAAATCTTCTATGAGGTTACTAGGATCTCCTGCCCCAAAACTAGAATAAACCACACATTTATCATAATAAACGGGAGCTGGCCATGGTTCACCCGTGTAGGTTAGTTCTAAGGGATTTGATATTAAAGTATTAGCACTATTAGTATGAATTATTTTATAATAAAATTCAGTTACTTCTCCAACTGGAAAGATATAATAAGGTAATGGTATAGAGAAATTATCTAATTTAGTTGTAGTTACAAGCGGATAATCAACGCCAGCATCTTGACTATTAACATAGAATTTAATTGTATCAGTTTTTCTTGCACCCAAATAACTTGGTATTTTAACATAAAAATATGTGTCACCGTGGTTTACTAATTCTCCACCGTTAAACCCTTCAATTTCAGGGGGGGCTAATTTATGTATTACACCAGCAGGATCGCTGTGAGTAATGTTTAATGTATTAGCTGAAGGCTCTGCACCTCCAACCCCAAAAATTTGAGAGTTTAAATTTAGAATTAAAGCTTCATCTTTTTTAGGATAAATATAGAAAGCTAATCTACCATTTTTATCTGAAGCTAAATATATCCCTTTGTAATAGGAAAAATTCTGAGTTTCTATTTGTGTGGCTTTATCCGATTCATATATGTTAATTTTATCCAGATTTCGATCATCATCTGTATTTATTAACACAGCAAGATAGGGAATTATACGGTTATTTTCATCTTTAATCAGCGTGCTTACACGAGTAAATATTTTTCCATTAGGTGGCGTATTTTCACTAGTAGGTACTTCTAAAGAAGTTACATCAAAATTCAGATGCAAAGAATCATTATTTAATGTTCTGACAGTATATTGAATATTATTTAATGAAGGAAAGATCGCTGAATCAGAGGATGGAACTATATCAAAACTGATAGTATCACCACTATTCACTGTTGATGATATCCTTAATTGAACGGTAAATGTTCCTGTTTTTTCATCTGAAGAAAGAGATATATTAGGGATAGGATATTCTAGTGTGGCATTATTTCGATTTTCCAAGTAGATATACGTATTAGGAGATATTGGATTATCAGATGTTAAATTTACATTTATTATTAGAATTTGCCCTTTAATAACACTATAGTTAGTAGGAGGAAATGCAACTGTATTGTTCATTATATTACTCCATTTGAAAACTTTATAAAATTAATTTTGTGCTTATTGATATATTATTATTTTCAATTCTCTTAGTTCCTATTTGTTATAGGAACTAAGAATATTATTTATTATGGATAATGTTTTTTATCTGATTTTTTTTAAATCGTTATCAGGCATAAGGATCTGTGTCTATACCACCTTGCCAAATTCCACCATATGCGACATCAATATCAGTATCATCCCCTACCTGATAATCAAAGAAGATTGAACCATTTTCCCCACTTTCGTATCCCATATCATTATTCAAATAGTTATGATCTATACTTATTAATAACGTAGCGGTATTCCCTCCTGCATCATCAGGGTGAATTGGCATTGTACCAGTAAAAGTATGCGTGATTTTTCTAGTGCTAGAGTTAATATACAAGTTTAATTTAACTTCAGACCCAAAAAATACTTTACTGCTGTCATTAGGATCATTAGTTCCTGTTATTCTAACAAATAAACCTGCATTACTTGGGTTACTCTCAGCTATAGTAGCATCGTTAACAACATCATATTCGTCTATAAGAGTGTCACCACTAGAATAAACTTTGCAAGTATCGTATATTCTATCAACATCATTCCAAGGCTTATTTTCTGAATTTCCTTTGTAAATCAAAGTTAATGGGTTAGATTTATATTGAGCGATTTCCCCGGCTTCTCTGATAACAATATAACTAAAATAAGATACAACATTTTCTTCAAAAATTGCATAAGGCAGTTTAAGAGAGCCTCCAGAATCACTTTCGTCCGTAATATTAATAGAGTATTTAGTATATTTATCATTAACAAAAAATAGAATAGAATCACCAACTTTAGGGCTATCATAATCCGGAATTTCAACTGAAAACTTGCTTTCTCCATGTGATATTAAGTTTATTCCAGAAGAATTAAATATCTCTGGTTCTGGATATTTTTCTAGAATTTCTTGTAAAGTATTGCCAATTATATAGATGGTATAGTTTGCAGCGACTGTATTTGTAGTTCCTAATATTTGAGAAAAGAGCTTAAGTTTTAATCCCTCTGATTTAATCGGATGAATGAAAAATAAGATATTGCCATTTTGATCTGTTTTAACAAGGAAACCTTCATAATCCCCACCGGATTGAAGCTTGATTTCTGTAGTATGATCAGAATCATAGATTATTATTTCTTCCAAACTAGCTCTTGAGTCACTTGAAACAAATATTTTTTTTCCAGATAAAGGATTTCCATGTATATCTCTCACAGTAGCTGTTACTTTAGTATATATTTTTGCTGGAAAATCATCAGATGATGACGGGACAGCTAAAAAAGGAGAATCAATATTTAATATTAATGATTTTAGGCTTACAGTTTCCGTGGAAAAATTACTCATGATTTTTTTTGCCTCATTTTATTTATAGGATATAAAAAATTAAGTATAGGTATTTTATTACACATGGCATTTTTATTTTAGAAGAATAACATTGTGTAATAATAGAATAATTAACTTTTTCATATATGTGCTAGAGTGAATATTTACATCAATTATATACTCAGTTTTAC